>NZ_JBBUTF010000021.1:0-95978 GCF_038066575.1 Pseudaquabacterium rugosum
GCAACTCCCCTTCACCGAACAGACCTTGTTGGGTCTGCTCACCCTCGTCTCCAACCGTCGTAGCGTCCATGCAATGCTCAACGGTTCAGGGGCGCATTTCGTTCACACGTTCTGAGCCGGCCATGTCCGAAGGTGTCCCCGTGAGTGAGCGACTTGCTGCGGTCCGTGGGCCGCTCCGTCATCGGACGGCGCGGGCCGCAGCCCTTTTGCTCACCCGGGCGCTGTGGCACCTGACGCTGATCCTGATGCTGTCGCTGGCCGTGCCGGTGTCGGCCGTGCGGGCGGCGGCCGCCGACCACCTGGCCTACGAGGCCGCGCTGCCGGCCGATCTGGCCACGGCGCCGGATCTGTGTGCCCGGGTCGACTGCAAGGCCGTGTTTCCGGGCGCGCACAGCTTCTCGCCCCGCCAGGGCCAGCCGCCCTATGTCGAGGCCCGAGGGGCACCGGATGCCCAGGGCCGGGCCCCCGTGCTGGGCTGGGTGATGCTGTCGACCGACATCACCGACACGCCCGCCTATTCCGGCAAGCCGGTGGTCACGCTGATCGGCATGGACCGCCAGGGCCGCTACGTCGGCGTGAAGGTGCTCAAGCACTCCGAGCCCATCCTGCTGCTCGGCATCCCCGAATCGGCGCTGGTGAAGTTCAACGACCAGTACCTGGGCAAGTCGGTCAAGGACCGGATCGAGGTCGGCCCGTCGCGGCCCGACGAGAACGTGCTGGGGCTGGACGCCATCTCGGGCGCCACCGTCACCGTGGTGGCGCAGAACCAGGTGATGCAGCTGTCGGGCAGCGCCGTGGCGCGCCAGGTGGGCCTGATCGAGCCCACGCGGCGCGAAGCCGCACGCTGGCACGCCAGCGGCCGGCGCTACGGCTGGGCCGACCTGGTGGAGATGGGCGCCGTGCAGCGACTGCGGGTCCAGCCCGAACAGGTGGGCCTGCCCGCGACCGGCGAGCCCTTCATCGAGCTGTGGTTCGGCGACCTGAACCACCCCGACATCGGCCGCAGCCTGCTGGGCGAGCGCGGCTACGACAACCTGCACTCGCGCCTGAAGACCGGCGAGAGCGCGCTGTTCATCGTGCGCAGCGCGGGGGCCGAATCGTTCAAGGGCTCGGGCTATGTGCGCGGCGGCCTCTATGACCGCGTGCAGGTGCGGCAGGGCGCCGACGCGTTCACCTTCCGCGACCTCGACTACCTGAACCTCTACGGGCTGGAGGCCCCCGGCGCGCCGGCCACCACCGAATCGGCGATCTTCGTCATCCGCTCGGCCGGCTTCTCGGCCGCCTGGCCCTGGACGCTCGCCTTCCTCGGCAACCGGGTGGACCGTGCCACCGGCCAGCGCAGCTTCGCGGTGTTCGAGAGCAAGTACTGGCTGCCCGCGGCCTTGCTGGACGGAGGCCGTCCCGCCGTCCACGAGCCCGATGCGCCCTGGGTGCGCATCTGGAAGACGCAGGCGGCGGGCATCGCCGCCTTCGTGGCGCTGCTGGTGGCGGTGGGCGTGGTCTACGCGCTGCGCGAGCGGCTGACCCGCCGGTCCACACACCGGAACAAGTGGCCGGTCAACGCCTTCAAGTACAGCGCCTGGGCGCTGTCCATCGGCTTCGTGGGCTTCGGCGTGATGGCCCAGCCGTCGGTGACGCAGGTGCTGACCTGGTTCCACAGCCTGCTGTTCCAGTGGACCTGGTCGCTGTTCCTGACCGACCCCTACGTGTTCGTGTTCTGGATCTTCATCATCGTCACGGTGTTCCTGTTCGGCCGTGGCCTGTTCTGCGGCTGGCTGTGCCCGTTCGGCTCGCTGTCCGAGGCGATCTTCAAGCTGGCGGGAAAGCTCGGCCTCAAGCGCTGGCAGAAGCCGGTGCCGCAGGCCCTGCACGACCGGCTGAAGTGGCTGAAGTACGCGATCTTCCTCGGCCTGCTGGCGGTGTCGATGGTGGACATGGGCCGCGCCGAGATGCTGGCCGAGATCGAGCCGTTCAAGACCACCTTCCTGGTCGGCATCGCCAACCGGCCCTGGCCCTACGGCCTGTTCGTGGCCGTGCTGCTGGGGCTGTCGATCGTCATCGAGCGGCCCTACTGCAAGTACCTCTGCCCGCTGGGTGCCTCGCTGGCCATGCCCAGCACCTTCCGCTGGTTCGGCCTGAAGCGCAAGCAGGACTGCAACAGCTGCAAGGCCTGCGCGGTCGGCTGCGGCGCCCAGGCGATCGACGCGGCCGGCCGCATCGACCACCGCGAATGCCTGCACTGCCTGGACTGCATGGTGCTGTACACCGACGCCAAGGCCTGCCCGCCGCTGGCGCGCGAGCGCAAGCGCCGCGAGCGCGACGGCCTGCTGATCACGCCGATCGGACGCGACGGCTACTTCATCCCGATCGATGCGGTGCCCGCCATCGGCCCGCGCGCCGCCCAGGGCCCCGATCCGCGCCTGCCCACCGATGCGGTGCAGCCCTATCCCGGTGCCGACGGCACCGCGGCCCGCCTGGGGCCACGCCTGATGCTGGAACTGAAGGACCACCTCTGGCCCTGGAGCCGCGCCGGCTGGCGCAGCCAGCGCGCGCTGCAGATCGCCGGGCTGTCGCTGGCGGCGGCGGCCACGCTGGCCTGGGCTCTGGCCGCGCAGGGGCGGCTGTCGGCGGTGGCCCTGATCGCCGGCTGGGTGGGCTGGAGCCTGTACGAGGTGCTGATCCGCATGCACGGCCGCCGCTACGTCAAGGACGGCCCCTGGTGGCAGGCCCGCTACCGCGTGGCCGGCTGGATGGACATGCTGAGCTACGTCGGCTTCAAGAACCTGCTGATCGGCGCCACGCTGTTCCTGGCGCTCAAGGGGGCGGGATGGCTGGCGGCATGACCCGTGCCGGCCAGGGCCGCGCCGCGCGCTGGCTGGCCGCGACACTGCTGGGCTGCGCACTCGGCCTGCCGGCGGCCGCCGCCACCTGGCGGGTGCAGGCCGGCCAGGCCATCCAGCCGGTGATCGACGCCGCGGCCGCGGGCGACGTGGTCGAGATCGCGCGCGGCCGCTACGACGGCGCGCTGCGCATCACCCGGCCGCTGACGCTGCGCGGCATCGACCGGCCGACGATCCGCGGCGGCCAGCAGGCGGACACCGTGCGCGTGGCCTCGCCTGACGTCACGATCGAGGGGCTGATCGTGCGCGACTCCGGCCACGACCTGCAGCGCCAGCACGCCGGCATCTACATCCAGCCCGGCAGCCACCGCGCCGTGGTGCGCGACTGCGACCTGACCTACAACCTGTTCGGCCTGTGGATCGAGAAGGCGCAGGACGTGCGCATCGAGCGCAACCGCATCACCGGCTTGCGCGATGTCAACTCCCCGCAGCGTGGCAACGGCATCCAGCTCTACGACACGCGCGGCGCGCGCATCATCGGCAACGACATCAGCTTCGTGCGCGACGCGCTCTACGTCGATGTCTCCCACGACGCCGTCTTCCGCGGCAACCGCCTGCACCACAGCCGCTACGGCACCCACTACATGAACTCCTACCGCAACCTGTGGGAGGACAACGACAGCTACCTGAACCGCGGCGGCCTGGCGCTGATGGAGGTGCGCGACAACATCGTGCGCCGCAACCGCACCTGGGGCAATTCCGACCACGGCATCATGCTGCGCACCGTGCAGGACACGGTGGTCGAGGACAACGTGGTGGCCGGCAACGCCCGCGGCTTCTTCATCTACGACGTCGAGTACGCCACCCTGCAGCGCAATCTGGTGGTGGACAACGGCATCGGCGTCCACCTGGCCGCCGGTTCGACCCGCAACCGCGTCGAGTCCAACGACTTCATCGCCAACCGCGAGAGCGTGCGCTACGTCGGCAGCCGCGACGAGGCCTGGGGCGCCCGCGCCGATGCCCCTCAGGCCGGCAACCACTGGTCGGCCTACCGCGGCTGGGACCGCAATGCCGACGGCCGCGGCGACATCCCCTACGAGGCCAACGACCTGATGGACCGGCTGCAGGTGCGCCATCCCGTCACCGCCCTGCTGCTGGGCAGCCCGGCGGTGCACACGCTGCGCCTGGCCGCACAGCAGTTTCCGGTGCTGCGGGCGCCCGGCGTCATCGATGCCGCCCCGCGCATGCACCCCACCCACACCGACTGGAGCACCTGGCTTGGACGCCACTTCCACTGATCCCGCGCTGCGGCTGGCGTCCGTGGTCAAGCGCTACGGCGGCCATGCCGCGCTCGACGCGGTGAGCCTGGGCGTGCCGCGCGGCCAGCTGTTCGGCCTGATCGGCCACAACGGTGCGGGCAAGAGCACGCTGTTCAAGCTGCTGCTCAACCTGATCACGCCCGACAGCGGCCAGCTGTGGATCGCCGGGCGCGAGGTGCGCGGCACCGCCGGCCCCGACACGCGCCGCCGCGTCGGCTACCTGCCCGAGAACCTGGTGCTCTACGACAACCTGGACGGCCTGGAGACGCTGCAGTTCTTCGCCCGGCTCAAGGGGGCGCCGCTGTCGCAGTGCGCGCCGCTGCTGGAGCAGGTCGGGCTGGGCGGCGTCGGCCGCAAGCCGGTGCGGGGCTATTCCAAGGGCATGCGCCAGCGGCTGGGCTTCGCGCAGGCGCTGCTGGGCACGCCCGAGCTGCTGCTGCTCGACGAGCCGACGACCGGGCTGGACCCGGCCGGCACCCGCGACTTCTACGCCCAGCTCGACCGGCTGCGGGCGGCCGGCGTCACGCTGGTCATCAGCTCGCACGTGCTGGCCGAGCTGCAGGGCCGGGTCGATGGCCTGGCCATGCTGGCCGGCGGCCGGCTGGTGGCCCAGGGCTCGGTGCAGGCGCTGCGCGAGCGATCGGACCTGCCGCTGCGCCTGGTGCTGCAGGCCAGCGCCATGCAACTGGACGCCCTGCCCGCCGCGCTGGCCCCCATGGCGGCCCCCGGCGATCTGCGCTGGCAGCGGCTGGACGCGACGCGGCTGCAGCTGCAGCTGCCGCGCGGACACAAGATGGCCGTGCTGGGCCGGCTGGCGCAGGCCCCGCTCGACGACCTGCAGCTGCACGAGCCCACGCTGGAGGACGTGTACTTCGACCTGAGGAGCGCCGCATGAGCCCGCTGCTGGCCGTGGCCCAGAAGGAATGGCGCGACCGCCTGCGCAACCGCTGGGTGCTGGGCGTGGGGCTGGTGTTCGCCGCCTTCTCGCTGGCCATCGCCTGGTTCGGCGGCGCGGGCTCGGGCCTGATCGGCCCGACCTCGCTGGAGCTGACCATCACCAGCCTGGTCAGCCTGACGATCTATCTGGTGCCCCTGATCGCCCTGCTGCTGGGCTATGACAGCGTGGTCGGCGAGCGCGAGCGCGGCTCGCTGGACCTGCTGCTGGCGCTGCCGATCACGCGCCGCGAGCTGCTGCTGGGCAAGTACCTGGGCCTGGCCGGTGCGCTGACGCTGGCCACGGCCGGCGGTCTGGCCGGTGTGGCCGGCCTGCTGGTCTGGCGCTTCGGCGCGGCGGCCGTGGCCAGCTGCGGCGGCTTCGTCGGCAGCGCGGTGCTGCTGGGCCTGGCCTTCCTGAGCCTGGCCCTCGGCATCTCCACCGTCACCACCGACCGGGCCCGCGCCTCGGGCTGGGCCATCGCCTGCTGGCTGCTGCTGGTGCTGGTGTTCGACCTGCTGCTGCTGGGCCTGCTGGTGGCCACCGGCGGCGATCTGGGCCATTGGCTGGACGGCGAACGCGCGGCCTGGCTGCTGCTGCTGAACCCGGCCGACATCTTCCGCCTGCTCAACGTGTTCTCGCTCGACGAGGTGCGCCGCAGCTACGGGCTGGCGGCCCTGGTGCCACCGGCCCTCGGCAACCCCTGGCTGATGCACGGGGCGATGCTGGCCTGGATCGCCGCCCCGCTCACCCTGGCCTGCCGCCGCTTCAATCCCTGACCGCGATGTCCATCGACCTGATCCCCCACCTCGCCCCGGCCCTGCGGCCGCACCGGCACGCCCCCCACGCCACCGAGGCCGGCGGCCCGGCGCCCGATGCCGGCCGCCGCGGCCTGATGCGCACGCTGTGCCGCTGTGCCGGCGGCTGGGCTGCGCTCGGCACGCTGGCCACCGCGGGCGGCCTGGGCACGCTCGGCGGCTGCAGCCGCGGCGACGGCCCGACCACCGCGGCCGTCGAGCCCGGCGCCACCGCCAGCTGCAGCCTGGACGGCATGCTGCTGGCCGACTACCCCGGCCCCAAGGGCCAGCTGTGGCTGGCCGGCCAGAGCGGCCCGGCCTGGTTCTGCGACACGACCGAGCTGCTGCACGCGCTGCTGCAGCCCGAGCAGATCCGCACCGTCCACGGCGCCTGGGTGCAGGACATGGCCCGCGCCGACTGGGACCGGCCGCAGGGCCACTGGATCGACGCCCGCCACGCCCACTACGTGCTGGGCAGCCGCCGCCACGGCTCGATGGGGCCGACAGCCGCCTCGTTCTCGACGTTGGAAGCCGCCCGCCAGTTCCAGGCCGCGCACGGCGGACGCACGCTGGCCTGGGCCGAGATCCGGCCGGAGATGGTCGATCTGTCGGGCGGAGCCCTGCACGACAACGCACGGATGTGAGCATGCGTCCCCTGCGTCGGCGGCTGCTGTGGACGGCACTCGGCCTGGGCGGCGGCACGGCCGCGCTGGGGGCGTCGCTGGTGTCCGTGCTGGCGCCACCGCTGCAGCGCCGGGACGGGTTGCGGGCCGATGGGCGCGAGAGCCCGGCCCCCGGCAACGCCGACGCCCCCGGCCCGGGCACCGAGATCTGCATCGTCGCCCCGCCCGAGCCCTGGGACGCGGCCAGCGGCATCGCCCGCGATGCCCCGCGGACGCCCTCGGCCCGGTCCCGCTGCCCGGTCTGCGGCATGTTCGTCGCCCGCCACCCGCGCTGGGCCGCCCAGGTGCTGCACCGCGACGGGCAGGCGCAGTTCTTCGATTCGCCGCTGCACCTGCTGCTGTTCCTGCAGGCGCCCGCCCGGTGGCGCCCGGGCTGGCAGGCCGCCGACCTGCCCGGACGCTGGCTCGCGGACCATGAGGATGGCCATTGGGTGCCACTGGCGCAGGCCCATCTGGTCGAGGGCTCCCGAACACCCGGACCGATGCGCACCCCGGATCTGCCGGCCTTTGCCGATGCCCGGCGGGCCGGCCGGCATGCTGCGCAGGAAGGCGGTCAGGTGCGGCCGGCCCGGGCCCTGCTGCAGGCCCTGCCGCCCGCGCTGCAGGCGCTCGGGCCGCACCGGCACTGACGGCGCAAGGGCCGGCTGCCGGTCCGGCTTCAGTCTCGGCCGCAGGCCCGGTTCAAGCGGGATCGCTGACCGCCTGCGCCGGATTGCCCTGCCAGCGCGCGCGCGGGCCGAGCCGCTCGCCCTTCATCACGAAGCTGTCGGGGGCGACCTGTGCGCCGTCATCCAGCCGGGTGTCGTAGTGGACGTAGGCGCTGGCGCCGACGGTCACGCCATCCCCCAGCCACAGCCGGTCGCTCTTGAACACGCCGTCCTCCAGCGAGTGGCCCTGCAGCGTGGCATGGGCGCCCAGCGTGCAGTCATCGCCCAGGCGCACCAGGGTCTTCTCGGGAATGCCGCAGCCGTCATCGAACAGGCGGCGGCCGACCGACATGCCGGACAGGCGCCAGATCCAGGCCCGCATCGGCGTGCCGGCCAGGGCCTGCACCAGAGGATGGTCGTTGGCCAGACCGAGCTTCCAGTGCCGCTCATGACGCCAGAACCGCGGATCCAGCAGCGAGACCTGCAGCGGCTGCAGCGGCCGCAGTCCGCGCGACAAGGCATCGACGCCCAGCAGCCAGGCCAGCGACAGCGGCACCGACAGCACCGCGAAGCCGGCGGCGAACCAGCCTCCATGCCGGGCCAGCAGCGGATAGCCCTCGTGCCACAGCAGGGCCAGCAGCAGGAACAGGCCGCCGTGGACCAGCACCCAGGCGCCCATCACCGCCGCGTTGGCGCGGTTCTTGGCCACCAGCGCGGCCGCCCGCCGCTGCGGATCGTGCAGACCATCGGCCTGCACCAGCGCCCGGTCGCGTGCGACGCTGCGCGGAATGACGAAGGCCGGCGAGCCCAGCAGGCCCACCCCCTCGCGCAACGCACCGGCGGTGGGCACCATCACCTTGGTCGCCAGCAGGCAGTCGTCGCCCAGGCGGTGGCCGGGCGGCACCAGCACGCCGTTGCCGAGGAAGCTGCGCGCGCCCAACGCCACCGCGTGCATCTGGAAGCCACGGGCACCGACGTCCGCGTTCACCATGATCAGGCCGTCGGACACCATGGTGCCGCTGCCATAGGTGCACAGGCGGGGCACGTCATGCTGCTGCGCGAGGCCGAAGTTCGAGCCCGTCTGCAGCAGCTGCGGCAGCCGCTGGCCGAGCGCCCGCAGGTAGTGGACGATGACCGAGCTGTCGCCCAACCACTGGTTGTACAGCGGCACGTTGCTGAGGCCGCGCACCACGCGCATCAGGCCGTACTGCCAGCCGTACATCGGATGCAGGCAGCCCTCGCGCAGGCCCGCGGCCAGCAGCCGTGGCACGCTGGCGACGAACAGCAGGCCGCCGACCAGCACCGCGCACCACAGCACGGCCACCGCCAGCAGCCAGCCCGCGCGCGACGCGCCATGGTCGTCATCGACCCAGGCCCCCAGCATCCGCACCCAGGCCGGCGCGCTGCCGGCGTCCTGCCCCCACAGCGCATGGGCCGCCAGCGGCCCCAGCATGAAGGGCAGCACCAGGCCCAGGCTCCAGACCAGGCTGAACACGCTGCGCCGCAGCCGGCCCGGCGCGGCCAGACCGGCCTGACGCTCGGCCACACGCAGTGGCGCATGCTCCGCATCCGTCGCCGACCGGGCGGGCGAGCCATGGGCCTGCCGGCCGTCGGCGATCGACTGGCCGGCCTGCAGGCTGCTGGCATGGGCCAGCACCGCCTGCGCGCCGATCCGGGTGTGGATGTCGACCCAGGCCGTGTCGCCGACCACCGCGCCGGCACCGATGTGCACCGGCCCGATCGAGACCTGGCCCGCATCGACCCGGTAGCCGGCCAGCCGCGCGTGCGGTGACAGCACCGCATCGGCGCCGATGTCCAGGCCGTCGAAGGTGGCGGGCAGCTCCTGCAGACCGATCCAGGCCTGGCCATGCACCCGCGCGCCGAGCATCCTCAGATAGACCGGCATCAGCGGTGTGCCGGACAGCAGGGCCGCGGGGCTGCGCCGCACGGCCTCGCGCACCGCCCAGAAGCGCAGGTAGCGTCCGCTCCAGACCGGAAAGCTGCCGCTGCGCTGGCGGCCGACCAGCGCCCACTTCAGCGCCACCGGCGCCAGGAGTGCCAGCAGCAGCCAGGCCGCGGTGAAGCCGGCGGCACGGCCGAAGGCCCGTGGCCAGTCCGGCGCATCGATCACCCAGTGCCAGCCCTGCCAGTGGACGGCCGCATGCAGCCCGATCCAGGCGGCAGCCAGGGCGGCCTGGGCCAGCCCGCAGGCGAAGACCGCGGCGTCGCGCGCGCGATGGGCGGGCGGCGCCCGCCAGTCGGGCGGGCTGACGGCAGCATCGACCTCGGCCTGCGCCGCGGCCGCGGCGGCCGTCGCGGGCAGGCGCAGCTGCTCGGCCAGCGCCCGCACGCTGGGATGACCGTAGAGCGTGCGCAAGGCCAGATCGGGCCGCTGCAGCCGATCGCGCAGGCGGGCCGCCAGGTGGGCCAGCAGCAGCGAATTGACGCCCAGCTCATCGAACCAGTGGTCGGTGACCGACACCGAGACCGCCGCCACGCCCAGCACGGCGGCCAGCTCCTCGACCAGCGCCTGCTCCAGCGCATCGGCCGGCGCCACCACCGGCCGGTCACCCGGCACGCCGGCCGCACGGGCCGAGACCGGCGGCGGCAGGGCCTTGCGGTCGGCCTTGTCGCTGGCCAGCATCGGCATCTCGGGCAGCACCTCGACCCAGGCCGGCACCATGTAGGACGGCAGTCGCGCGGCCAGATGGGCCCGCACTTCGGCAGGCAGGTCGGCCAGCGTGGCCGCGTCACAGCCGGGGCGGGCGGTGACGTAGGCCACCAGCTCGGTCACGCCCGGCGTCGGCTGCCAGGGGTTGACCACGCCCTGGCGCACGGCCGGCACCTGCAGCAGCAGGGACTCGATCTCGGCCAGCTCGATGCGGTAGCCGCGGATCTTGACCTGCGTGTCGATGCGGCCGAGATACTCGACCTCGCCCTCGGCGTTGACACGCCCCAGATCCCCGGTGCGGTAGAGGCGGCCCGAGGCGTTGTGCGGCACGCCGACGGTGTCGGCGACGAAGGCCTTGCGGGTCTGGTCCTCGCGGTTCAGGTAGCCGCGCGCGATGCCGATGCCGGCGATCGCGATCTCGCCGACCTCGCCCGTGGGCAGCGGCCGCACCGGCTCACCCGGCTGCGCGGCCGGCTCCAGCACCAGGATGGCGTAGGTGGGCAGCGGACGGCCGATGGTCACCGGCCGGTCGGGCCGCGGCTGGCCGAGCGTGGCGGTGACGGTGGCCTCGGTCGGCCCGTAGGCATTGAGCAGGCGGCGCTGCGGATGGTGCCAGCGCGCGACCAGATCGCGCGGGCAGGCCTCGCCCGAGACCATCACCCAGCGCAGCTGCGGCAGGGCCTCGGGCAGCGTGGCCAGCAGCGTGGGCACGCAGCACAGCGCGGTGGCCGCGTGGCGCTGCAGGAAATCGGCCAGATCGGCCCCCAGCAGGCTGCCGCCGGCGCCGCTGGGCAGCAGCGTGGCGCCGACGACCAGCGGCACCCAGATCTCCTCGACCGCGAAGTCGAAGGCCAGGGTCAGGCCCTGGTAGACGCGGTCATCGTCCTGATAACCGTAGACCTCGGCGGCTACGCGGATGAAGTTGACGATCTGCGACTGGTCGATCGGCACGCCCTTGGGCCGGCCGGTCGAGCCCGAGGTGTAGATGATGTAGGCCAGCGCATCGGCGGCCGCGTCCTGCGGAGCGAAGGCCGGACGAGACACCGACCGAGCGGCGATGGCCTCGGCCATCGGCTCGACGAACAGCAGCCGGGCCGGCGGCGTGGCGGCGGCCTGCGAATCGTCGGGCGGATGGGTGACGGCCGCGCACAGCAGGGCCTCGTGGGCCTGCGCGGCCAGCACCCAGCCCACGGCGGCATCGCGCAGGATGAAGGCGATGCGGTCGGCCGGGAAGCTGCCGTCCAGCGGCACGTAGGCGGCCTGCGCCTTGCCGACGGCCAGGAGTGCCGCGTACGACCACGGCGTCTTGTCGAACAGCAGCGCGATGCGGTCACCCGCCCGCACGCCACGCGCGATCAGCTCGTGCGCCAGACGGTTGGCCTGCGCATCCAGTTCGGCATAGGTCCAGCGCAGCGTGCCGGCATCGACGGCCAGGTGCGAGGCGCGCCCGGCGGCGCACAGCGCATCACAGCGGGCCTCGAACAGCTGGTGCATGCGCTCGCCAGGGCGCACGCGCGGCGCGTGGTCGATGTCCTCGCGCATCAGGATGGGGGCGGTGCCCACCGCCAGGTCGGGCTGCGCCAGCGCACGCCCCTGCCGCGACGCCCGCAGCGCCGTGTCTTCCCAGGCCATGCTCAGGCGGCCTGTGCCAGATCGGCGTGGGCAGCGGCGACGGCCGTGGCCGCGGGCTGCGAAGCCGCCGGGCGCCCGGCCACCGGTTGCGCGGCGCGCACCGGCAAGGGCACGCCGAGCGTCTCGGCCACCGCGCGCTGCAGGATGGACAGGCCCTCGGCCAGCAGGGCCGCGGAGATGTTCAGCGGCGTCAGCACCTTGATCACCTCGTCCTCGGGGCCGGCGGCCTCGATGACCAGGCCGCGCTCGAAGGCGCGGCGCAGGATACGGTCGGCCAGCGCGCCGCTGCCCACGTGCAGGCCCTGCATCAGGCCGCGGCCCTTGAGGTAGGCCCCGGGCACCATGGCCGCCATCGCCTGCAGCTCGCGCGTGACCAGGCTCGCGCGCTGGGCCACCCCCTGGCTGAAGCTGTCGTCCTGCCAGTACTTCTCGATGGCCACCGCCGCGGTGACGAAGGCGTGGTTGTTGCCGCGGAAGGTGCCGTTGTGCTCGGCCGGACGCCACTGGTCGCGGTCGGGCCGCACCAGCAGCAGGGCCATCGGCAGCCCGTAGCCCGAGATCGACTTCGACAGCGCGATCAGGTCGGGCACCACGCCCAGCGGCTCGAAGCTGAAGAAGCTGCCGGTGCGGCCGCAGCCGGCCTGCACCTCGTCGACGATCAGCAGCGCGCCGTGGCGCTGCGCGATCTGCGCGATGCGCTGCATCCAGCCGCGGCTGGCCTGGTTCAGGCCGCCCTCGCCCTGCACCGGCTCCAGCAGGATGGCCGCCGGCTTGTCGATGCCGCTGGACGGATCGTCGAGCAGCTGGGCCAGCATGTCGGCCGTGTCGACACCCGGACCGAAATAACCTTCGAACGGATGGCGCGTGACGCCCGGCAGCAGCGCGCCCTGGCCCATGCGGTTGTAGCCGTTGCCGGTGGCCGCCAGCGCGCCCATCGACACGCCGTGGTAGCCGTTGGTGAAGGCGATGACGTTGTGGCGGCCGGTGACCTTGCGCGCGAGCTTGAGCGCCGCCTCGATCGCGTTGGTGCCGGTCGGGCCGGTGAACATCACGCGATGGTTGAGGCCCCGCGGGGCCAGCACATGGCGCGCGAACAGCTCCAGAAAGCGCTTCTTGGGGCCGGTGTGCAGATCCATGCCCACGGCCAGGCCCTGCTGCTGGATGTGCGCGATCAGGGCCGCGCTCATGTCGGCGTCGTTGTGGCCGTAGTTCAGCGAGCCGCAACCGGCCAGGAAGTCGATCCAGCGCCGACCGTCCGCGTCGAACAGCTCGCTGCCGACGGCGCGGGTGAACAGCGTGTCGAAGCGGCGGCAGTAGCCACGGGCCTCGGATTCACGCTCCTGGAAGATCGACAGATCGCTTCGGTACTGCTGCATGGCCTCTCCTGCTCGCCGCTTGCCCTGCGGCCTGGACGCGCATGCTGCCATGTTGCCGCTTTGTTTCCGGGCCCGCTCACGCTTGGCTACACCCGTTTCCGGTCGGCCGCAGGTCGTATCCAGCCGGCGGAACCGACGGCCATCCAGGCTCATCCGGTGAGCCCGCCGGATCTCAGTCGGTGGCCAGTCCGCCGAGCATCAGCGTCAGGCGCAAGCGGGCGAGCTGCAGGGCCGCCAGATGGGCATGGCGCTGCTCGGCGACATCCTGCAGCTCGTCGTGGGCATCGAGCACATCGACCAGATCGTCGTCGCCGTCCAGCCAGGCCTGCTGGCGCGCCTCCAGCAGGGCGGCCGCACCGGTCTGCAGGCGATCGAGCAGCGGCAAGGCCCGCGCATGCTCGCGCATCGCACGCCAGGCCGACCAGACCTCGCCGGCCATCTGCTGGCGCGCCTGATCGACCCCCGCCCGGGCGGCCTCGGACCGGGCGCGGGCCCGGTCACGCCCGGCCGCGGCCTCACCGCCGCTCCACAGCGGCACGGCCAGCTGCAGGCCGATCTGGCGCTCACGGCTGCGCACGGCGCTGACGTCACGGCCCTCGCGCCAGCCGCCCTGCAGGCTCAGCCGCGGCCGCTGCGCACGCTGCGCGAGCCGCTGTTCGGCCTGGGCCCCCGCCCACTCGGCCTCGGCCGAGGCCAGCAGCGGATGGTGATCGGCGGCCTGGCGCAGCAACTGCTCATAGCTGGCCTGACGCCCATCCTCAGCCTCCCCCACGGCCCACCAGGCCAGGGGCAGCGGGGCCCTCAGATCCAGGCCCAGGCGCTGCGCCAGCGCCGCGCGGGCCTCGTCGACGCCGGCCTCGGCCAGCTGCACCAGGTGCTGCTGGCGGTCCAGCCGCACACGCAGCTCCAGCGCCTCGACGCCGGTCGGCGCGTCGGGTCCGCCGGGCTCGTGCGTGCGGGCCAGCAGCGTCCGGCCCAAGGCCAGGGCCGAGGCGGACCAGGCCTGCTGCAGCCGGGCCTGCTGCAGCGCGATGGCCGCCTCGGCCGCCTCCTGCACCAGCGCCTGCAGCTGGGCATCGTGCAGGAACTGCGCGGCACGCGCGGCCTGCTCGGCGATGTCCTCGCGCGCCTGCTGCTGACCGAAGTCCGTCAGCAGCCAGCTCAGGCTGAGCTGCCGGTCCAGCACCCGACCGGCCGTGGTCTCGGCCGGTTCATCGGGCAGCCGCTGGCGCCACAGGGTGCGCGAGCCCGACCAGCCCGCTTCCAGTCGCGGCCGTGCGGCCGAGCGCTCGATCGCCCACTGCGCCTGCTCGGCCTGCCAGCGCGCCAGCGTCTGGCGGCCGCGCGGATCCTGGCACAGGGCCAGGCGCAGCACGGCATCCAGCCCCAGCGCCACCGCCGGCCCGCGCGCCGTCGACAGGGACTCGCCCGCCACGCCGAAGGCACACCCTGCGCCGGCCCGCGCCGCCAGGCCGGCCCGGATCGCCGCCTCGGCATCCTCGGCCGGATCCCGCCCCTCGGCGAGCGGCGGTGGCAGATAGGGCAGATCGCGCCGCGTCGGCTGCCAGCGCGGCAGGGCGGCCACCGGCACGGCACTCGCCGCGGACGCCGGCCGCGGCGCGGCCCGCATCACGCCACGGGCACCCCGCGCCGCCAGGCTCACGGCCGGCCCCGCGCGCGAGGCCTGCGCCCCCCGCGCCGACGCGGCCTCGCCGCCGCCCGGCCAGGCGCACAGCACGGTGGCAAGCACGGCCGACATCAGGCCGGGCCACACGCTGACACCGGCACCGGCACCGGCACCGGCACCGGCATCCGCACCCACACCAACGCCCGCACCAGCGCACGCACGCGCCTCCACGCCCGCGCCCCCACACGGCCGCGCCGGCCCTGCCCGCGCCCGATCCACCCGCCTCCGGCCCCTCATCGATCCTGCCCCCACACCACCGCCGCGCCCGCACCGGTCCTGACGGCCGGTGCCCCGTCCCTCCGGACCGCGCGCACTGTAGCGGCCGATGGCGGGGGCGCGACAGGATCACGGCGGCGGACAGCGTCCGCATGCGTGACCGGGTGTGACCGGGGTCACTGTGGCGGGCGCGGCGCGGCAGGCGCGGCGCGCGAGGCCCGGCGACGGCGGCCGACACCGTGGCCACCGCTGCCCGCTGCCCGCTGCCCGCCGCCCACTGACGGTCGACCACCGACCACCGACCGCCAGCGCCGCTCAGGGCTCGGCCGGTGAGCCAGCCGCCAGGGCCCGCGACGGGGCCGCGGCGATCGCCGCGGGGGGCATTGCGGGAGGCGTTGCGGGTGACGTTGCGGCCGGCCTCAGCACCGGCTCGGTCCGCCAGGACCAGACGCTGTCGGCCGGCCCGGTGCGGGCCCGTCGGGCCGCCGCATGGGCCAGGCCGGCCAGCACCAGGGCACCGACCCAGGCGGTGAGCTCGACGCCGCCCCAGACCTCCCCGCCCTCGGCCGGCGATCGCCCGCCCCAGAGCGCAGGGGCGGCCCACGAGCCGAGCGGGATCGCCGCGGTCAGCGCCGCCGCCGCCCACAGCAGCTCGACGGCGGCACGGGCCGCCCCGCGCCAGAAGGCCCAGGCCAGCGCACCGAAGAAGGCGCCGTAGTACAGCGCGTGGTGCCAGGCCAGCGGATCGGCCACCCGGCCGTGCAGCCCGCGCGTGGCCGCCAGCATCAGCGAGATGCCGCAGACGCAGCCCAGGCAGACGCCGACGGTGGCCGCAGCCATCAGGCGCACGTCGCGACGCTGGCCCACCGCGGTGCCCTGGCCGCGCGGCGCACGCTTGCGGCGCGACTCCACCCACAGCAGGTTGCCGCTGTAGAACAGCCAGGCCCCGGCCAGCGCCAGCACGAAGTACAGCCAGGCCACCTCGCTGCCGCCGAAGGCCGCCATGTGCAGCGCGAAGAAGCTGGCGATCCACTGGTTGGCCGGGCTCTGCCGGCCGGGCAGGAAATCCGTGCTCAGCACGCGGCCGCTGTAGGGGTCGAGTGCCAGGAAGCCCCCGCGCGCCCGTGGCGAGACCGCCGCCGGATCGCGGCCCCAGACCCGCACGGCCGCGCGCGGCGTCGTCACCGCCAGGTACTGCAGGGCCTCGGGCGCCAGGCCCGGCGCCTGCTGGCGGGCCAGCGCCAGCAGCCGCGCCGGCGGCAGCAGCGCGGCCGGATCGCGCGGCGCGGTGGCCCGGGCCGGCGCACCGCCACGGGCGAAGGCCGAGGCCCAGCGGCCCTGGTGGATCAGATCGTCCTGCAGGCCGTAGATCGGGTCGTGGAAGGCGAAGACCACGGCCGTCAGCGCCATCACGAGGTGGAAGGGCAGGCTGAACAGGCCGACCACGTTGTGCGCATCCAGCCACATGCGCTTGAGGTTGGGCCCCACGCGCAGCGCGAACAGGTCCTTGACCAGCGTGGGCAGCAGCACCACCACGCCCGAGAACAGCGCCAGCGCGTAGAGCGCGCTGACCACGCCCATGATCCAGCGGTGGGGATCGCTGTCGGTGGGCAGGCCCAGCACGCGGTGCAGCGTGTCGATGACATCGGCCAATGGCGAGACCTGCGAGGGCGGCAAGGCCTGCACCTGCACGGCGCCCGTGGCATCGAGGGTGGCGGTGCGGTGGCGCACGGCGGCGCTGTCGTGCTCGTCGGCGGCCTCGTCGTGCACCTGCCAGCCGAGCCAGGCCTGCGCGGCGCGGGCGCCGGTCAACGCGTCGTCGTGCAGCCAGACGGTGAAGTCACGCCGGGCCTCGGGCGCGGCGGCCAGGGTGCGCACGATCAGCGGCTGCACCGCCTCCAGCGGCAGCGTCGGCTGCACCACCGCGCTGGAGGCCCAGCGCTGCAGCGGCTGCTTGAACACCGTCAGCGCACCGGCATAGAAGGCGATGAACAGCGCCATGCCGCAGACGATGCCGGTCCAGGTGTGGACCGTCTTGTAGATGCGCAGATGCTCGGACTTCATGCTCGGGCTCCGTCAGACGATCAACGGCCGCAGCAGCAGGCCGGCGCCCAGCACCAGCACGCTGGCCGCGCCCAGCCAGGCCCAGGCCCGGCGGCCGCTGGAGAAGAAATAGACGCCGCCCCAGACCAGCAGCCAGACCGGCGCCACCGACCACATGGCCAGCTGGCCGCGCACCGACAGCGGCAGCGCGCGCAAGGCCACGGCCAGCAGCAGGCTGACGCCGAAACCGAGGAGCAGACCCAGCAGGGCGCCGGCCAGCGTCTTCGACACCCAGTCGCGGCGCGGCGGTGTGGCACCGGCGCGGCCCGTGTGGCGCGCGCTCATCGCACCCCCGGCCGCACGCGCCACAGCGCCCCCAGGTGGGGCAGCAGCACCGCGGCGGCCATCAGCGCGCTCAGCATGACGAAGGCCACGGTCAGGCCCTGCAGCACACGGCCCAGGCAGGCCGCAGCCGCCCACAGCAGCAGCAGGGCCAGCGCCTGCAGCCCGCGCGGCCGATGCCACGGGCCACCGGCCAGCGGCCCGTGCGCCGAGGCCAGCCAGACGGCAGCGACGGCGGCCGCCCCCGCCGCCAGGCCCGACATCATCCACAGCGTCATGGTGCGTCCTTGGCGCCCTCGGGCGCGGTGAAGCTGGAAAGGGCGGCGCGACGCGATGGCGGGCCCACCCGACGCGCCCGAGGCGGCGCGCACGCGCGGCCGCCGCTGCCGCCGCTGCCGCTGCTACCGCCACGGGCCCGTGCCCGCCACTGCACGGCCATCTCAGGCCTCGGCCAGCAGCCGCCGGAAGCCGCGGCTGAGCGCCGGCAGCCAGGCCGGGCCGTGGTCCTCGTCGGCCAGTTCATGGAAGCTCACGCGGTCGGCCCAGCCGGGCTCGGCGCGCAGGCGGCGCACCAGCTCGCGGGCCGGCGCCACCATCTTGCGCTGATCCAGCAGGGCCCTCAGTTCGGGCGTCAGCGGTCCGGTCGGCGGCGCATCCTCGAGCGCACCCACGCTGATCTGCAGGCGACTGCGGTCTGCGGCGGCCGGCGCTGCAGGCAAGGGCTGGCGCAGCAGGCGGTAGCCATCCCACCACAGCGACGGGCTGGAGGCCAGCCAGGTGCTGAAGGCCTGCGGGCGCGTGGCCAGCGCATGCAGCACCAGCAGCCCGCCCAGCGAATGGCCGAACAGCGCCTGACGCCCGACATCGACGGCCTGCTCACGCGCCACCAGCGGCTGGACCTGGCGCTCGATGAAATCGAGGAAGCGGTCGGCCTCACCCCCCTCCCGCGCGCCGCCCGGCAGCGCGCCGGGGCTCGGCGTGTAGTCGCGCAGACGGGCCTGGACGTCGAAGTCGGCCTCGCCCGGATAGCCGATGCCCACCACCTGCACCGGCGGCTGGCCGGTGCGCTCGCGCCGGCTGGCGAAGCCGCGGGCCAGGAAGGCGGCCACCGGGAAGGCCGCGTTGCCGTCCAGCACGTAGAGCACCGGATGGCCGCCCGGCGGCGGCGGCCCCTCGGGCTGCGACAGGAACAGGCGATAGGGCCGGCCGGTGGCCGCATCGTGCAGGTCGATCTGCCGGGCGGCGGGCAGGCGCACCGGCGACCAGCGCGCGGCGGTCGTTGGCGCAGCAGCAACAGGAGCCGCAACAGCGCCGACCGCAGCGGGCGCCACCGGCGCGGCCGCCGTCACACCGCCGACGCCGGCCAGCGACAGACCGACGCCCAGGCCCAGCGCCGCCCGGCGCCGCGGGGCATGCATCGACGCGTCGGGGGCGCCCGGTGCGCCCGGTGCGCGAGGGTCGATGGGGTCGACAGGGACACGGGACCTGGCCATCGTCAGAAGTCCATCGTGGCCGAGGTGCGGATCACGCGGCCCTCGGCCAGCGTGGCGCGCGTCTCGGCGAAGCTGCCCGACCAGTAATGGCGGTCCAGCACGTTGTCGACGTTCAGGCGCAGCACCAGCTTGCGCGCGGCCACGCGCGTGTCGTAGGAGGCGCCCAGATCCAGCCGGCCCCAGCCCGGCAGCTGCCAGGTGTTGGCGTTGTTCAGGTAGACGCTGGAGGTGGCCACGCCCCGCGCCTGCAGTTGCAGGCCGGGCACCGGCGTGGCCCATTGCAGCGCCAGATTGCCCTGCCAGCGCGGCACGCCGAAGGCCTCCTTGCCCTGGTTGACGCCGCCCTGCGTGGCCGTCAGCGCGCTGTGCAGCCAGGACGCGCCGCCGACCACATGCAGCACCGGCGTCAGGGCGCCGCTGGACGACCATTCCAGGCCGCGCATCCGGGTCTCGGCGCCGTCGGTGTAGGTCGGGCTGCTGCTGGGGCCGGTGCTCATCATCGTCGGCACCTCGATCTGGAACACGCTGGCGGTGTGCAGCATCGGCCCGGCCTGCCACTTCAGGCCCAGCTCCTGCTGCGTGGTCTTGTAGGGCGCGAACTGGTGGCCGTGGTTGGTGGCATTGACATCGCTGACGGTGCCGCCCTGGCTCAGGCCCTGCACATGGTTGCCGTACAGGGAGATCGACTCGCCCCAGGGCTTGACCACCACGCCGAGCGCCGGCGTCAGCGCGCGCTCGTCATAGTTGAGCTGCTTGACCTGCTGCTCGCGCAGGCCCAGCGTCACGCTCAGGCGGTCCTGCAACAGGCTCATCGTGTCGACCAGCGCCAGGCTCGACAGCGTGGCCTGGCTGGTGCGCGGGATGTCGCCGGTGGGCAGCGCCGGCAGGGTGGGCGTGACCGGGGTGTAGATGTTGCTGGCCTGCATGGCGGTGACGTTGACCAGCGAGCCCGCCTCCAGGCCCAGGCGCGAGGCCTGCACCACCAGCGCATGGCGCACCGGGCCGGTCTGCAGGTTCAGGCGGGCGCCCAGCTCGGCCGTCTCGCTGTCGTCATAGGCCCGCTGGGCCACGCCACGCACCTGGGCGCTGCCGTCGGCCTGCACGCTGTGCGCATGCGTGCCGGAGATGAAGCCCTGGTGCGTGTAGCGGCGCGCGCCCACGCTGGCGAAGGCCGACAGCCCGGCGTTGAACGCGTACTCGGCACGCGCCACCGCGCCCTGGTTGCTGAAGCGGCCGGCCGCGCCCTTGAGCACGTTGACGGTCGGGTCCGGCACCGCGGGCAGGTTCGCGGTGGCGAAGCCGTACATCGCCGGCGTGCCACCGGCGAACGACTGCTGGCTGTCGTAGAGGTCGAGCGACGCCGTCAGTCCCGCCTTGCGGTAATCGAGCGCGGCCGACAGCAGCCGGCGCGTGCGGTCCTGGCCCTGCAGCGGCGTGCCGCCGTCGCTGTAGGCGGCGTTCACCCGCACGCCGAAGGCCTGGTCCTCGCCGAAGCGGCGGCCCAGGTCGAGCGCGGTGCCGAGCTGGCTGCCCGTCTCGTGGCTCAGGCGCACCCGGGCCAGCGGCGTGTCGCCGGCCCGCTTGGGCACCAGGTTGACGACGCCGCCGATGCCCCCGCTGGGCGCCATGCCGGTGAACATCGCGCTCGGCCCGCGCAGCACCTCCACCCGCTCGACGAACTCCAGCGTCGAGCTGCCCAGCGGGGCCAGGCCGTACTGGCCGTTGAAGGCGACGTCCGAGTTGTGGACGTCGAAGCCGCGCAGGCGGTAGTTCTCCTGGGTGTGACCGCCCGAGGTGGTGAAGCGCACCGACGGGTCGTTCTGCAGCACGTCGGCGACGGTGCGGGCCTGCTGGTCCTCGATCAGCTGCGCGGTGTAGCTGGTGACGGCGAACGGCGTGTCCCGCACATCCTGGTTGCCCAGCAGACCCAGACGCGCACCGGTGGCGGCCATGCCGCCGGCCTGGGCCGGCGGCAGGTCATCGGCCGCCTCGCGGCGCGCCTTGACCTTGAGCGCCTGAAGCTGGGCGGTGGCCTCCGGACGGCGCGCCGCGGCCGCGGCGGCCGAAGTGGCCGATGCCGCCGATGCCGGCACGGCCGCCGCGGCACCGTCACCGGCCGGGCTCGTCGACGGGGTCTGGGTCTGGGCCAGCGCCGCGCCGGTCGTCAGCAGCAGACCGCACAGGCCGTGGGCGGCCCGGGCCACCGGCCGGAGCACCGGTCGGCCCGCGGGGGCACGGGGCGCCAGCGGCTGTCGGACGGGAAAGGCGGAAGGACGGACGGGGCGGTTCATGGGCTGGGACGGCTGGATTGATGGAGAATGCGAATCATTCCCATATGAGCAGTCCCGCATTCTCCTCAGCCCGCCGCACCGCGACCTCTGCGCGGGCCGCCGAAACCTCTGCCGCGACACCCGATGCGCCCACCGCCACGGAACCCGCCACGGACCCCGGCTGGGTGCGCAAGGACGACATCCTGCGCACCGTCGCGCCGGTGGGCCGGGACTACCGCTTCTCGCTGTCCCCGCTGGCCGGCCAGGCCCCGGTGCTGCAAGGCGAGTTCGAGAGCCTGACGCTGCGCCCGGGCCTGGTGCTGCAGCGCACCCGCGTGCAGGACCTGCACGACATGACCACCCAGCTGACGCTGGAGCCGGGGCTGAAGATCGGCCTGCTGGTCGAGGGCGAGACCGAGATCGCCTATGGCGACCTGGCCCTGCGCCTGGGCCCCCGGCGCGACGCGGCCGGCCGGCTGCACGTGCCCGGCTCGGTGGTGGCACTGGCCGAGCCGGAGACCTTCCGCCGCCACTGGCGGCGCGGCCGCCGCGAGGCCAAGGTCAGCCTGACGCTGCGCCCCGAATGGCTGGCCGCCAGCGGCTGCGCCGAGGGCCCGGCCATGGCGGCCCTGCAGCACTTCTGCGACGAGCACCTGGCCCGCCACGCGTGGACGCCCTCGGCCCGCGCGCTCAGCCTGGCCCAGCAGATCGCGCGGCCACCGGCGCTGACCGACCCCTTCCGCCGCTGGTACCTGGAGGCCCGCGCGGTGGAGCTGGCGTCCGAGGCCCTGCAGTCGCTGGTGCAGGCGCGGCAGGCCGCGGGCGGGCGGACGGGCGCAGGGACAGGCGCCTGGATGGGCCCACCGGCGGACGGGCTGATGGACGGGCTGATGGAGGGGCCGACGGACACCTGGACGGCCACACCGTCGGCCGCGGCCCGCCCCCCCGCCGCGCTGCCCCCGCGCGAGCAGCGCCGCCTGCGTGAGCTGCTGGCCTGGATCGACAGCCGCCCGGCCGCCACGCTGACGCTGGAGGCCATCGCCCGCGAGGCGGCGATGAGCCCGACCGCCCTGCAGCGCGCCTTCCGCGCCTTCCAGGGCCGGCCGCTGTTCGACCACCTGCGCGAGCGCCGGCTGGACGCCGCCCGCCTGGCGCTGGAACGCGACGGCGTGACCGTGGGCCAGGCCGCCGAGATCGCCGGCTATGCCGGCGCCCACAACTTCGCCACCGCGTTCAAGCGGCGGTATGGGTGCACGCCGCGGGCGTGGCGGTTGAGGGGCTAGGTCACACCGCACAACGGCCGCCGCGGCGCAGGGTCCGCATCCAGTCGTTGCAGGGGCACGCCCACGGTGCAGAGACCTGACAGACCGGGGATGCCTGACGCCCGAAACCTGACAGACCGGGGATGCCTGACGCCCGAAATAGGCCGAAGTCCGGCCTTGCCCGCCGTGCTGACGGCCTTCTAGAGTGGTCTCGACCGACGACTTCCCGTCAGGTCCGCACCGCGCCGGTACTGGCTCGGGATGCGTCATCCACCCCTGAGGAGACAACACGATGCTCAACCACTTGCGCCGCAATCTGATGGTTGCGGCAGGCGCCGCGGTCTGGGTCCTGGCCATGCCATCGGTGACCCATGCCGCCGGCCGCACCGCGCATCCGCGCCCGATGATCGAGCAGAGCCAGATCGCGGTCCAGCTCTGGACCACCCGCAAGTACGGCAACGCGCGCGGCCATGTCGACTACATGCTGGGCAAGCTCAAGGAGATCGGCTACCCGGCCGTCGAACTGGCGGGCTTCTGGAGCCTCAGCGGCGCCGAGTGGAAGGAGATGCTCGACCGCCACCAGCTGAAGGTGGCCTCGGTGCACACCAACCAGTTCGAACTGGCCGCCCCGGGCGGCATGGACAAGCTGATCGAGAACATGCGCCAGCTCGGCAGCCAGCGGGTCGTCTATGCGTACACCACCGCGGAGATGGAAACCGCGAGCGCGCGGCAGACCTTGATCGCGCAACTCGCCGCCTACCACCAGAAGTTCGCGGAGGCCGGCATCGAGATGCACTATCACAACCACAACATGGAGTTCGTGAAGACCGAGGCCGGTGAGACCGCGTACGCGGAGATGCTGCGCAAGGTGCCGATGCCGGTCCAGCTGGATGTGCACTGGGCGGCACGCGCCGGTGTGAATCCCGAGGCGCTGATCGACGAGCTCGGCGCTCGGGCCAAGTCCTTGCACATGAAGGACATCGGCCTCGACAAGGCGGCCGCACCTGACCAGCCCACCGTGCGCTCCTTCCTGTTCCGGGAGATCGGCCGGGGCACGCTGGACTGGCCCGCCATCATCGGCGCCGCGCGCCGCGCCGGCACCGAGTGGTACATCGTCGAGCAGGACGCCAACTTCATCGATGACGATCCGCTGACGTCACTGAAGGCCAGCTACGAGTACCTGCAGAAGCACTTCGTGCGACGCGGGAGCGCACCGCGCCCCTGAGCACAGCCGTCGCGAGAGGCCAGCGAGCTCGGGTGGAGTGCACGCTCACATTGGCCCAAAAAACGCCGAAGTCCCATATTGTCGGGCCGAACCTCGCCTCCTAGTATTTGTCTCGCGCCGACGCTGATCGGTGCGAACGACAACAACAGATGGAGACAGGACGTGATGCGAGCCCCACCGTGGTGTGCCCGTGCAATCGTTCGGCGGCCCCGTGCGGCCAGGCCGGCGGTGCAGGCCGTTCAGAAAGGTTCAGCATGAGCCGCCGAGCCCCGCTGAGCGCCGCCGAACTGAGCGCGCTTGAAGGTGTGCTCTGGTCGCATGGTCCCTCGCGTGACGTGCTGGCCTCGCACCTGAACTACTCCCGCACGCGGGCCAATGCGCTGGTGGCCGGGCTGATCGAGCAGGGCTGGCTCGACGAGGTCGGGCCGCAGGCGTCCTCGGGCGGTCGGCGCGCCGAGACGTTGCAGCTGCACCGCAGCATCGGTGTGCTGCTGGGCGTGGACCTGGGGGCCACCAGCGTGGAGGTGGCGGTGCTGGCGCCCGATCTGCAGGTGCTGGCGCGACACGGCGAGGCGATCGATGTCGGTGACGGACCGGGTGCCGTCTTCACCCGTATCCGGGCGTTGTTGCGTCAACTGCTGGCCCAACTCCAGCTCAAGGCCTCGGACGTGCTGGGCATCGGCGTCGGCGTGCCTGGCCCGGTCGATTTCGGCAGCGGGCAGCTGGTGGAGCCACCGCTGATGCCGCGGTGGGACCGCTATTCGATCCGCGACGACCTGCGCGCCGACTTCGACGCGCCGGTCTGGGTGGACAACGACGTGAACCTCATGGCACTGGGTGAGAGCTGGCGGCTGCGCCGTGCGCTGCCGAATTTCCTGGTCATCAAGGTCGGCACCGGCATTGGTTGCGGTGTGGTCTGCCACGGCGAGGTCTATCGCGGCGCCACCGGCTCGGCGGGCGATGTCGGCCACCTGTGCGTGGACCCGGCGGGCCCGCGCTGCCGCTGCGGCAACGTCGGCTGTGTGGAGGCCATGGCCGCCGGCCCGGCCATCGCGCGCCTGGGTCAGGAGGCCGCACTCGGGGGCCAGAGCGACTGGTTGGCCCAGGTGCTGTCGGAGCGCGGCACCCTCACGCCAGAGGATGTGGGCACGGCCAGCCGCCTGGGAGACGCGGCCGCCAACGCCATCGTTCAGCGGTCAGGCGCCCTGGTCGGCCAGATGCTGGCGTCGGTGGTGAACTTCTTCAATCCCTCCCATGTGTTCATCTGTGGCGGCATCACCCGCATCGGCCCGCTCTTTCTCGCGTCGCTGCGCCAGAGCGTCTACCAACGCTCGCTGGCGCTGTCGACCCGGCACCTGGACATCGGCCTGTCACCGCTGGGCGAGCAGGCCGGCGTGATCGGTGCCGGCGTGCTGGCTCTGCAGGAAGTGCTGCGGCAGTCAGTGCCTTCCCGGCGAGAGGGGATGGCGACATGAGCTTCACGGTGCAATTCGATCAAGTCACCAAGGCGTTCGGCCCGGTGCAGGTGCTGCACGGCGTGTCGTTCGATCTGCCCGCCGGACGCGTCTACGGCCTGTTGGGCGAGAACGGGGCAGGCAAGAGCACGCTGATGAAGATCCTGGCCGGCTACGAGCGGCCCAGCGGCGGCCACCTGTTGCTGGACGGCCGCGAGGTCCGCTTCACCGGGCCGCGCGACGCCGAGGCCGCCGGCATCGCCATGATCCACCAGGAGTTTGCGCTGGCCGACGATCTGACGGTCATGCAGAACGTTTTTCTCGGCCACGAGCTGAAGAAGGGCCGGCTCTGGCTGGACGACGAGGCCATGCGGGCCGAGACCGCCGCCGTGCTGGAGGAGGTGGGCCTGCGCGCCGATCCGGACACGCTGGTGGGCCGGCTGATCGTGGCCGAGAAGCAACTGGTCGAGATCGCCAAGGCACTGCAGCGCCAGGCGCGCCTGCTGGTCATGGACGAGCCCACCGCGACCCTGACCCCGGGCGAGACCGAGCGCCTGTTCGCGCTGATGGCCCGGCTCAAGGCCCGCGGCGTCACCATCCTCTACATCTCGCACAAGCTCGACGAGGTCGAACGGGTGACCGACGAGCTCATCGTCATGCGTGACGGGCGCTTCGTCACCCGCAGCGCCACCCGAGACCTCAGCCGTCAACAGATGGCGTCGCTGATGATCGGCCGCGAGCTCAGTGATCTGTACCCGCCGCGTGACGCACGCCCTGAGGGACGGCAGCCGCTGCTGCAGGTGCAGGGCCTCAACGTGCCGGGTTGGGCGCAGGACATCGGCTTCGAGGTCGCGCCCGGCGAGATCCTCGGCTTTGCCGGCCTGGTGGGCGCGGGGCGGACCGAGCTGTTCGAGGGCCTGCTGGGCCTGCGACCGGCCACGGTGGCGCATCTGGCACTGGGCGGCGAACCTGTGCGCATCCGCAGCCCGCGCGAGGCGGCAGACCTGGGGTTCACCTACCTGAGCGAAGACCGCAAGGGCAAGGGACTGCATGTGGACTTCCCGCTGCGGCAGAACCTGACGCTGATGGCGCTCGCCCCGTACTGTCGCCCCTGGCTGAGCCCGCCAGCCGAGCAGCAGGCACTGCAGCAGGCGGTGCACGACTTCGGCATCCGCACCCGCTCCACGGCGATCAAGGCGTCCGCGCTGTCAGGAGGCAACCAGCAGAAGCTGGCGCTGGCCCGTGTGCTGCACCCCAACCCCAAGGTGGTGGTGCTGGACGAGCCGACGCGCGGCGTCGACGTGGGCGCCAAACGCGACATCTATGAACTGATCCAGCGCCTGGCCCGCGAAGGGCGCGCGGTGATCGTGATTTCCAGCGAGCTGATGGAGCTGATCGGCTGCTGTCACCGCATCGTGGTCATGCGGGGCGGCCGACAGCAGGCCACGCTCGACGTTGACGCCCAATTGAATGAAGAGGTCTTGATCCGCCATGCCACAGGAACGCACTGAATCGTCGGCGCCCACCTCGCTCTGGGCGCGATTGCACGGCCTGGGGCCCGTGGCGGGCCTGCTCGCCCTCTGCCTTGTCGGCACGCTGCTGAACAGCGACTTCGCGACCCCCGCCAACGCGCTGAACGTGCTGACCCGCACCGCCTTCATCGGCATCATCGCCGTGGGCATGTGCTTCGTGGTCATCAGCGGCGGCATCGACCTCTCGGTCGGATCGATGGCCGCCTTGATCGCCGGCTGCGTGATCTGGGTGATGAATGCACTGGGCTCGCAGGGACTGTCGCCCTGGGTCACCGTGACCATCGGTGCGTTGTCTGCGGTGGCGCTGGGCACGGTCTTCGGCTTTGCGCACGGCTTGCTGATCACACGTGGCCGCATCGAGCCCTTCATCGTCACGCTGGGCACGCTGGGCATCTTCCGGGCCTACCTGACCTACCTGTCCAACGGAGGAGCCATCACGTTGGACGACAAGCTGGCCGACACCTATGCGCCTGTCTACTACGGCGCACTGCTGGGCATTCCGGTGCCGGTCTGGGTGTTCGTGGCCGTGGCGGCGCTAGGTGGCCTGTTGCTGAACCGCACCGCCTACGGCCGCTATGTGCAGGCCATCGGCTCCAACGAGCAGGTGGCCCGCTACGCGGCGGTGGACGTGGACCGCATCAAGCTGCTGACCTACGGCCTGTTGGGAGCCTGCGTCGGCATCGCCACGCTGCTCTACGTGCCTCGCCTGGGATCGGCCTCGCCCACCACCGGCCTGCTCTGGGAGCTGGAGGCGATTGCCGCGGTGATCGTCGGCGGCACGGCGCTCAAGGGCGGCGCGGGCAGCGTCGCAGGCACCGTCATCGGCGCGGTGCTGCTTTCGGTCATCAGCAACATCCTCAACCTCACCAGCATCATCAGCGTGTACCTCAACGCGGCGGTGCAGGGTGTCGTGATCATCGCCGTGGCGTTCATGCAGCGCCGGCGCTGAGGCAGCCGTTCCCCCACCCCACCACCAAGGAGACATCCCATGAAGAAGATCGCTCGCAGAACCCTTCTGGCGCTGACCGCCGCCGGCTTCGGCCTGGGCGCCCAGGCGCAAACCCCGGTCCATCTCGGCGTGTCGATCCCGACGGCCACGCACAGCTTCGCGGCGGGCATCGTGTGGTGGGCCGGCGTGGCCAAGAAGGAGCTGGAGACGAAATACCCGGCCCTGAAGATCACGATCAAGACCGCCGCCAACGCCAGCGAGCAGGCCAACCAGCTGCAGGACCTGATGACAGTCAGCAGGATCAACGCGCTGGTCGTGCTGCCCTCCGAGTCGGCCGCGCTGACCAAGCCGGTGGAACAGATCCACGGCAAGGGCGTGTATGTCACCGTGGTGGATCGCGGCCTGACCAACCCCTCCGGTCAGGATGCCTATGTCGCCGGTGACAACACGGCCTTCGGCAGGATTCCGGCCGAGTTCATCGCAGGCAAGCTCGGCGGCAAAGGCGAGATCGTGGCGCTGCGTGGCATCCAGACCACGCTGGACAACGAGCGCATGGATGCCTTCAACGCGGTGATGAAGAAGCACCCTGGCATCAAGCTGCTGGACGCCAAGTACGGCAACTGGAACCGTGACGACGCCTTCAAGGTGATGCAGGACTACCTGACCCGCTTCAAGCGCATCGATGCGGTGTGGGCGGCGGACGACGACATGTCGGTGGGCGTGATCAAGGCGATCGAGCAGGCCAAGCGCACCGACATCAAGCTGGTGTTCGGCGGCGCGGGCGCCAAGGGCAGCATCAAGACGCTGATGGACGGCAGCGATCCGCGCATCCAGGCCAATGTCTCGTACTCGCCCAAGTTCATGTACGACGCCATCGTGATGACGGCCGAGGCTCGTCTGAAGGGGCAGAAGCTGCCGGCCACCACCATCGTGCCCTCGGTGCTGATCACGAAGGACAAGGCCAAGGACTTCTATTTCCCTGATTCGCCCTTCTGAAGCGAAGACCCCCTCCACAGGTGACCCGACATGAGCCGCCCCATCACCCTCTTCACCGGCCAATGGGCCGATCTTCCGCTGGCCGAGCTCGCGCCGTTGGCCAGACGCATGGGCTATGACGGCCTGGAGCTGGCGTGCTGGGGCGATCATTTCAACGTGCAGCGGGCGCTGCACGAGCCGGGCTACTGCGCCGCACAGCGGGCCCTGCTGGATGCACACGGCCTGCGTTGCCTAGCCATCGGCAACCACCTGGTGGGCCAGGCGGTGTGTGACCTGATCGATGCCCGGCACCAGGCCATCCTGCCCACCCACGTGTGGGGCGACGGCGACCCGGAAGGCGTGCGCCAGCGCGCCGCTGCCGAGCTGTCCGACACGGCACGGGCCGCCGCGAAATTCGGTGTCAAGACCGTCACCGGCTTCACGGGCTCCTCGATCTGGCACTCGATCTACGCCTTCCCACCCACTCCACAGTCTTTCTGGGACGCCGGCTTCGCCGACTTCGGCCGGCGCTTCTCGCCCATCCTCGAGGTGTTCGACCGGTGCGGCGTTGACTTCGCGCTGGAAGTCCACCCCACCGAGATCGCCTTCGACATCGCCAGCAGCGAGCGTGCACTGGCAGCCGTGAACCAGCATCCCCGCTTCGGCTTCAACTTCGACCCCAGCCATCTGGGCTACCAGGGCGTGGACTACATCCGCTTCATCCGCCAGTTCGGCCCGCGTATCTTCCATGCGCACATGAAAGACGTCTGGTGGGGCCGCGGCGACGGCACGGTGGGCACCTTTGGCGGCCACACCAGCTTTGGCGATGCCCGGCGCAGCTGGGATTTCCGCAGCGTCGGGCGCGGCATGATCGATTTCGAATCGCTGATCGTGGCGCTCAACGATGTGGGCTATGCAGGCCCCTTGTCCATCGAATGGGAGGACGCGCGCATGGACCGCGTCCACGGCGCCACCGAGAGCGCCGCCTTCTGCCGCCGACTTGATTTCGCGCCGGCTCACGGGGCCTTTGACGCGGCCTTCGACCAATCCAGACAGGCCGGCATGGCCGGCTCCGCATGATCACGAACACGACCGCTCCCCGAAGACTGCGCTACGCCATGGTGGGTGGTGGACGCGACAGCTTCATCGGCGTCATCCACCGCCACGCCATGGCCCTGGACTCACGCTACGAGCTGGTGGCGGGCGCCTTCTCGTCGACGCCGGAAAAGGGTCGGGCCTCAGGCCGGGATCTGGGTCTGGCCGATGCGCGCAACCACGGCACCTGGCAGGCCTTGCTGGCCGATGAGCTCACGCGCTCCGCGTCAGAACGGGTCGACCTGGTCTGCATCGTCACGCCCAATCATGTGCACTACGACGTGGCACATGCCTTCGTCGATGCGGGCTTCCATGTCGTCTGCGACAAGCCGCTGGTGCACACCAGCGCACAGGCACAGTGTCTGGTCGATCTGGTGGCCCGGCGTGGCACGCTGTTCGGCGTCACCTACAACTACAGCGGCTACCCCATGGTCCGCCAAGCGCGCGAAATGGTGCGCACTGGCCAACTGGGCACGCTGCGCAAGGTGATCGTCGAATACAACCAGAGCTGGCTGACCACACAGGTGCAGAGCAAACAGGCCGACTGGCGCACCGACCCCGCCCGGACCGGCATCGCCGGCGCGATCGGCGACATCGGTACCCATGCCGAGCAACTGGCCGCAACGGTCACCGGGCTGGAGATCGAATCCATCTGCGCAGACCTGACCCGCTTCGTTCCCGGGCGCCAGGTCGATGACGACGGCAGCCTGCTGTTGCGCTTCAAGGGTGGGGCACGCGGCGTGCTGATGGCGTCACAGATCGCTGCTGGCGCCGAGAACGATCTGCGCCTGCGCGTGATCGGGGACCAGGGTTCGCTGATGTGGCGCCAGGAGGACCCGAACCGACTCATCCATACCCCGCTGGGTGGGCCCTTGCAGGTGCTCACCCGCGGCTCGGCCTGGCTGCACGACGCCGCCACCCAGGCCACACGCACGCCGGCAGGCCATCCGGAGGCCTTCATCGAAGCCTTCGCCAACATCTATGCCGGCGTGGCGAACGACCTGCAGGCCCGGCTGCAAACGGGCCAACCGGCCAGTCGGGCGCAAGCCGACTATCCGCGCGTGGACGAAGGGGCGCGCGGGGTGCGCTTCATCGAGAAGACGGTCGAATCGTCGCGGTCCACACTGAAGTGGACCGAGATCGACGGATGAAGGCCGGCCGATGAGCGGGGAACCGGTCAGCCCGCGGCCGCCGCCGGCCGCCCCTCCACCACCAACCGATCCCGCCGCGCCAGATCCGGGAAGATCCGCCACCACAGCGCCACCACCGCCAGCGTGCCGAAGCCGCCCAGCAGCACCGAGCCCACCGGGCCCAAGGCCGCCGCGGTGACGCCGGACTCGAACTCGCCGAGCTGGTTGCTGGCGCCGATGAAGACGGTGTTGACCGCGCCGACGCGGCCGCGCATGTCGTCGGGCGTCTCCAGCTGCACCAGGGTCTGGCGGATGACGACGCTGATCATGTCGGCCGCGCCGCTGACCAGCAGCGCGGCGAAGGCCAGCGCGAAGCTGGTGGCCAGGCCGAAGCCGATCATCGACACGCCGTAGATGGCCACCGCCGTCAGCAGCCAGCGGCCGGCCCGGCGCTCCAGCGGCCAGCGGGCCAGCGCGAGGCCGGTCAGCACGGCGCCGAAGGCGGGGGCCGCGCGCAGCAGGCCCAGCCCCTCAGGTCCGACATGCAGGATGTCGCGCGCGAAGATCGGCAGCAGCGCGGTGGCGCCGCCCAGCAGCACCGCGAACAGGTCCAGCGAGATGGCGCCCAGCATCACCGGCCGCTGGCGGATGTAGTGCAGGCCGGCGGTCACGTCCTTCCAGCCGGCCGAGGGCCGGCGCGCCGGCGTGGCGCCGGGCCGGATCGTCAGCACGGCCGCGATCGCCACCGCCAGCAGCAGCAGCGCGACACCGTAGACCAGCGCGGCACCGTATTGCGCGGCCGCAGCGGCATGGGCGGCGGTCTGGGCGACGGCGGCACCCGCCGCCTCAGCGGTACCGGTGTGCGCCACCGCAGCCACGCCCGCACCGTCGACCGCGCCCTCACCCCAGCGCGCACCCCAGGCGTACAGCGCCCCGCCGGCCGCGGGCCCGCCGATGATCGAGGCCTGCATCACCGAGCTGGAGGTGGCCATCGCCCGCGGCAGCAGCGTCGCCGGCACCAGGCCGGGCAGCAGGGCCTGCTGCGACGGCATCTGCAGCGCGCGGCCGGCGCCCAGCAGCACCGACATCACCAGCACCACGGTCGGGCTCACCCAGCCCGACAGGCTGCCGGTGGCCAGCACCACCGCCACCACGCCCTGCACGGCCAGGCTCAGCGCCAGCAGCCGGCGCCGGTCATGGCGGTCGACCAGGTGGCCGGCCGGCAGCGTCAGCAGCAGGATCGGCAGGAACTGCGCCAGGCCCACCATGCCCAGGTCCCAGGCGCGGCCGGTCAGGTCGTACATCTGCCAGCCCAGGGCCACCATCAGCATCTGGTTGGCCGCGCCCCCCGTCAGCCGGTTGATGAGAAAACGCCAGTAATGAGGGGCTGAGCGCCATCCCAGATCGGGGATGGGCGGGGCGACATCAGGGTTCATCCTGATCAGTCTAGCGGCGCGGGCGTGCCGACGAAACCCGTCGGATCGGCCGACGGACTGTGCAGCCCGTCACGCGGCGAAAAGTGCCAGCGATTCTCCGATTTGTGGCTGGGACGCGCCGGCGCCCCCTCCTACTCTTGCGTCACGCCGGCCCTGCGAGGTCGGCCCCCAGACACCGCCGCCGGGCCCCGCCCACCGACCCGGCGCCGAGAGACCAGGAGAAACCCGTGGCCCGTCCCGTCCGCCTGAAGCTCGCCATCGCCGAGCACCCGCACACCGCCGCCCTCCGCAACGGCACCATCCCGATCGAGGGCGTGGAGGCCGAGTTCGTCACCGTCAAGCCGCAGATCGGCGCCTTCCGCCGCATGGTGCGCGATCTGGAATTCGACGTCTGCGAGCTGGCGCCCACCACCTACCTCATCGCCCGCGCCTACGGCCGGCCCTTCGTCGGCCTGCCCATCTTCGTCGTGCGGCGCTTCCACCACGGCGGACTGCTGGTGCGCCCCGATGCCGGCATCACCCATCCCAAGGACCTGGAGGGCAGGAAGGTCGGCGTGCGCGCCTACTCGGTGACCACCGGCGTGTGGACGCGCCAGGTCCTGATCGACGAGTTCGGCGTCGACAACGACAAGGTGACCTGGGTCGTCGATGACGAGGAGCATGTGCAGGAGCTGAAGCTGCCGCCCAACGTCGTCCACGCCACGCGTCCGCTGGCCGACATGATGGCCGCCGGGGAGCTGGCCGCCGGCTTCGACGCCGCCGCCGGCATCGGCCGCACCGGCAACCCCACCGGCGGCTGGCAGGAGGTGGAGGCCCACTACCCCGACCTGCTGCCCGATGCCACCGAGCTGGAGGCCGCGTACCACGCGCGCACCGGCATCTACCCGATGCACGGCACCATCGTCGTCAAGGACGCGGTGCTGGCCGAGCATCCCTGGGTGGCGCAGTCGCTCTACCGGGCCTTCGACCAGGCCAAGCAGGCCTATCTGACAACGCTCGACGAGGTCGAGGCCGGCCGCCGCGACGGCACGGCCACCGACCGCAAGTACATCGAGCTGCGCAAGATCGTCGGCCACGACCCGCTGCCCTACGGCATCGAGGCCAACCGCAAGACCATCGAGGCGCTGGAGCAGACGGCCTTCAAGCAGGGCCTGACGCCGCGCCGCCTGTCGATGGCCGAGCTCTTCGTCGACCCCAACGCCTGAAGACCGGAGCACGACCATGAGCCTGATCATCGACTGCCACGGCCACTTCACCACCGTCCCGCCGTCCTTCCGCGACTGGCGCGCACGGCAGATCGCCTCGGCCAACGACCCGGCCCACGCGCCGCCGCTGTCGGGCGCCCGGGTCAGCGACGACCAGATCCGCGACGCGATCGAGAGCGGCCAGCTGCGCCTGCAGAAGGAGCGCGGCGGCGACATCACGCTGTTCTCGCCGATCGCCGGCCTGATGAGCCACCACCTGGGCAACGAGCGCACCAGCCTGGAGTGGGCGACGATCTCCAACGACCTGGTCAAGCGGGTCTGCGAGCTCTATCCGGACAACTTCGTGCCGGTGGGCATGCTGCCGCAGTCGCCGCTGGCGCCGCCGAAGCACTCGGTGCCGGAGTTGAAGCGCATCGTCCAGGAGATGGGCTTCGTCGGCGTCAACCTCAACCCCGACCCCAGCGGCGGCCATTGGACCGGCCTGCCGATGACCGACCGGAGCTGGTACCCGGTCTACGAGGCGCTGTGCGAGCTGGACGTGCCGGCCATGATCCACGTGGCCGCCTCCTGCAACGTCTGCCACCACGGCACCGGCGCGCACTACCTGAATGCCGACACCTCGGTCTTCATGCAACTGCTGCAGGGCGACGTGTTCAAGGACTTTCCCAGCCTGCGGCTGATCATCCCGCACGGCGGCGGCGCGGTGCCCTACCACTGGGGCCGCTACCGCGGCATGTCGCTGGAGATCGCCCAGCGCCCGCTGGAAGGCCTGCTCGACAACGTCTTCTTCGACACCTGCGTCTACCACCATCCCGGCGTGGCGCTGCTGACCCAGGTGGTGCCGACGAAGAACGTGCTGTTCGGCTCCGAGATGATCGGCGCGGTGCGTGGCCGCGACCCGATGACGAACCACTACTTCGACGACACCAAGCGCTATGTCGACCAGTGCGCGGCGCTGAGCGCCGAGGACCGCCACGCGATCTTCGAGGGCAACGCCCGCCGCGTGTATCCGCGCCTGGACGCGCTGCTCAAGGCCCGCGGCCTGTGAGCCCGAGCCAAGGAGACCTTGAGATGAACATCATCGACATCCACCCCCACATCATCTCGGACGACGAGACGCGCTACCCGCCCGCGCCACTGTTCGGCAAGCGCTCGGACTGGTCGCAGGAGCGCCCCTGCACCGTCGACACGCTGATCGCCGCGATGGACGCCGCCGGCGTGGCCAAGGCCGCCGTCGTGCACTCGTCGACCACCTACGGCTTCGACAACCGCTACGTGGTCGACGGCTGCCACCAGTACAAGGACCGGCTGGTGGCCGTCGGCTCGGTCGACATGCTGGCCGACGACGTGCCGCAGGTGATCCAGGGCTGGGCCCGGCAGGGCCTGGCCGGCCTGCGCATCTTCACCGGCGGCTCGACCCAGGACTTCGACCCGAGCGAGCTGGACAACCCGAAGAGCTTCAAGGCCTGGGAGATGCTGGCCGAACTCGGCCTGCCCATGTGCATCCAGACCGGCCCCGTCGGCCTGCCGCAGGTGCGCCTGCTGGCCGAGAGGTTCAGCGGCGTGTCCATCATCCTCGACCACCTCGGCCGCCCCGACGTGCTCGACGGCCCGCCGTATGCGGCCGCGCGCAGCCTGTTCGAGCTGGCCGACCTGCCCAACGTCCATCTCAAGCTGACGCCGCGCATCTTCGGCGACGTGAAGAAGGGCCAGGCCAGCGCCGAGACCTTCTTCGCGCGCGTGGTCGAGGCCTTCGGTGCGCAGCGCCTGGCCTGGGGCTCGAACTTCCCGACCTCACCCGGCAGTCTGGCCGAGATCCTGGCCACCGCCCGCGCGGGCCTGGCCAGCCTCAGCGCCGAGGACCAGGCCTGGATCTTCGGCGGCACCGCACGCCGCCTGTATCCGGCCCTGGCCTGAGCCCGCCGACCGCACCACGAAGACGGAGAAGAAGACCATGGAGACCCACGCCAAGGCGGTTGCGCTGCCCCCGCAGGCCCTGCCCGGCCGTCCGGCCGCCACCGCCCCGGCCGCGACGGGCCCGATGCAGGGTGCCGGCATGTGGACCGTGCTCGGGCTGCTGATGCTCGGCCTGATGATCTCGTTCATCGACCGCACCAGCCTGTCGTCGGCACTGGCCGACAAGCACTTCATCCAGGAGTTCGGCCTCAGCAACGTCGACCGCGGCCTGCTGAACGCGACCTTCTTCTGGGCCTACGGCCTGATGCAGCTGCCGATGGGCTGGGTGGTCGACCGCTACGGCGTGAAGTGGCCCTACACCGTGTGCTTCGCGGCCTGGTGCCTGGCCACCGCCGCCACCGGGGCGGTGACGGCCCTGGCCGGCCTGTTCGTGATGCGCCTGATCGTCGGCGCCTGCGAGGCCATCGTGGTGCCGGCCAGCTACCGCTGGATCGGCAGCCACATGGGCGAGCAGCACAAGGGGCTGGCGGCCGGCATCCTGTCGGCGGGCGGCAAGTTCGGCCCGGCCATCGGCGCACCGATCGCGGCCTGGATGATCGTCACCTGGTCCTGGCAGGCGATGTTCCTGGCCACCGGACTGCTGGGCCTGCTGTGGCTGCTGCCCTGGCTCGGCCTGGTGCGCAACGACCTGCCGGACCCGCAGCAGCTGGTGGTCTCCAAGGCCTATGCCGCGCAGGTCAGCTTCGGCAGCCTGATGAAGAGCCCGGTCATCTGGGGCGCGATGGTCAACAACTTCTGCTACGGCTACTTCACCTTCTACTGCATGACCTGGATGCCGGCCTACCTGGTCGAGCAGCGCGGCCTGTCGCTGAAGGACTCCGGCCTGTACACCTTCTTCAGCTTCGCCGGCATCGCCATCGTCGCCACGCTGGCGGGCTGGATCGCCGACCGGCTGATCGCCGCCGGACGTGACGCGGTCCTCGTGCGCAAGGCCTTCGTCGTCGCCGGCTTCGTCGGCGGCAGCACGGTGCTGCTGGGCGCCCATGCGGCGACGCTGGACGGCGCGCTGTTCTGGAACGTGCTGTCGCTGACGCTGCTGGGCCTGGCCACCGCCAACAACCTGGCGCTGTGCAAGCTGACGCTGATCCCCAAGCCGGCCATCGGCCTGGCCACCGGCATCCAGCAGGTGGCCACCAGCCTGGCCGGCGGTGTCTCGGCCTCGCTCTCGGGCTGGCTACTGGAGCGCAGCGGCGGCTACACGCTGCCGATGCAGGTGATCGTGCTGTTCCTCGTCATCGGTGCCCTCAACACGATCGTCTTGCTGCGGCCGAAGTGGTCGCCGCGCATCGACGGCTGAGACCCTCATTCCATCCCACACCGACACCCCATGGCAAAGATCGTATTCGGCATGGCCGTGCCCCACAGCGGCATGCTGGGCCAGGCGCCCGAGGACTGGCTGACCAACGGCGAGCGCGACCGCAGGAACCCGGAACTGTGGTTCCGCAACCGCACCTGGACCTACCCCGAGCTGGAGGCCCACCGCGAGGCCGCCTTCGAGCCCCTGCTGACGCTGGACGAGCGCCGCAGCCGCCACGCCCGCTGCAATGCCGCGCTGGACCGCATGGCCCAGGCCTGGCGCGAGGCCGAGGTCGACGTGGCCATCATCCTGGGCAAGGACCAGAAGGAGATCTTCATCCACCACTCGCCGTCGATCGCGATCTTCAGCGGCGCCGAGGCCCACAACGGCCCGCCGCAGAAGGCTGCCTGGGGACCGGCCGAACACCGGGTGCACGCCACCCACCCGGCGCTGGCCCGCCACCTGATCGAGCGCTTCCAGCAATCGGACTTCGACCTGAGCGACCTCTACGCCTGGCCGGACAACGTGTGGATGAAGCCGCTGCCCGACTACCCGGTCGTGCCGCACGCCTTCGGCTTCGTCTACGAACGGGTGATGGGCGGCGAGCCGCCGCCGCACGTGCCGGTGCTGATGAACTGCTTCTACCCGCCGACGCAGCCGTCGATGGCGCGCTGCATCCGCTTCGGCGAGATCCTGCGCCAGGCCATCGAGGACTGGCCCGAGGACGTGCGGGTGGGCGTCATCGCCTCGGGCGGCCTGTCGCACTTCGTCGCCGACGAGGACTTCGACCGCCGCATCATGAAGCTGCTGGGCGACTACGACTATGCCGGTCTGGCCGCCATCGACGACCGCAGCTACCAGTCGGGCACCTCGGAGATCAAGCTCTACGTGAGCGTGATGATGGCCCTGCAGCACACCGGCGCGCAGATGACGCTGGTGGACTACGTGCCCTGCTACCGCACGGCGGCGGGCACGGGGGAGGGGATGGGCTTCATGTATTGGAGGCCAGGCCCCCCCCCTACGCGCTGACGCGCGCCCCCCCAGGGGGGCACCGCTGGCGGACCGGCGGAGCCGGTTCCGCGGCGGTCGCTGGATGAATACCTGCTTCGTGGGCGGCTCTGGAAGGGGGCTGCGCGGAGCGCTGTCCGACACCTACGTACCTGAGTTTCGACATGAGCACCTCGAATCGACTGAACGGCGTGATCCGCGCCTTCGAATCCGGCAAGCCGGCCTTCACCGCCTTCAGCAAGGTCGACCGCCAGAGCGCGATCGACTTCAGCGATGCGCCGTATGACGGTCTGGTCTTCGAGATGGAGCACAACCCCTACGACGTGGCGGCCTTCGGGGATGCGCTGCAGTACCTGCTCAACCGCAAGCAGATCGCCGACAGCGGCTCGCTGGCCCCGGCGGTCACGCCGCTGGCCCGCATCCCGGCCAACGGCGTCGAGATGAACCAGAGCTTCGCCAAGCAGGTGCTGGACCGTGGGGCCTACGGTGTGGTCTGGCCGCACGTGGCCACGGTCGAGCAGGCCTGCAATGCCGTCGCGTCCTGTCGTTATGCACGACCCAAGGGCGCACCGCTGTACGAGCCCAAGGGCGTGCGCGGTGACGGCCCGGCGACGGCCGCGCGCTACTGGGGCCTGAGCATGGCCGACTACTACAAGAAGGCCGACGTGTGGCCGCTGGCACCCGAGGGCGAGATCCTGGTCGGCCTGATGTGCGAGAGCCCGGAAGCGATCGAGAACCTGGACGACATCCTGGCCAACGTGCCCGGCATCGGCTTCATCCTGATCGGCGAAGGCGACCTGAGCCAGGCCCTCGGCTTCCCGCGCCAGTACGAGCATCCCGAGGTGGCCGACGCGATGCGCCGCATCGTCTCCATCTGCCACAAGCACGACGTGGTGGTCGGCAACCCGCACGTGACGGCCAAGAACCACCGCCGCCTGATGGAGGAGGGCTACCGCTTCCTGATGGCTGCGCCGCAGCGCACCTACGGCGTCGTGGGCCTGGCCCGCGAACAGTCCGGCTACTGAGCACAGGCAGGCACCCGGCATGAACGGCGCACACAGCCTGGTCGACACCCTGGTCAGCCAGGGGGTCGATGTCTGCTTCGGCAATCCCGGCACCTCGGAGATGCATTTCCTGGCCGCGCTCGAGAACCCCGGCATGCGCAGCGTGCTGTGCCTGCACGAGTGCGTGGCCACCGGCGCGGCCGACGGCTACTGGCGCATGGCCGGGCGGCCGGCCTCCACCCTGCTGCACCTGGGGCCGGGTCTGGCCAACGGCCTGTCCAACATCCACAACGCCCGACGTGCGTCGTCCGGCATGGTCAACATCGTCGGCGAGCATTCGCTGTCGCATCTGCGGCACGATCCACCGCTGGGCTCGGACATCGAGGGCCTGGCACGGCCACTCAGCCACTGGGTGCGGCGGGCGGAGTCAGCCGACACCATCGCCTGGGACACCGCCCAGGCCGTGGCCCAGGCGCGCGCGCATCCGGGCCGCATCGCCACGCTGATCCTGCCCGGCGACATCTCGTGGCAGGCCGCCCGCCCGGCAACGCCGCCGCCGCCGGCCGCCGTCGTGCGCAAGGCGCCGGATGCGGCACGCGTGGCCGACGTGGCCCGCGTGCTGCGCTCGGGCGAGCCCACGCTGATCATCCTGGCCAACCAGGCCTGCCGCGGCGCGGCGCTGGAGCGCGCCGGCCAGGTGGCGGCGGCCACCGGCGCCACGCTGGCCTCGCAGTTCTTCACCGCGCGCATCGAGCGCGGTGCCGGTCGCGTGCCCATCGTGCGCATCCCGTACGCCGTCAAACAGGCCACCGAGTTCCTCAAGGGCTGGCGCCACATCATCACCGTCGAGACGCGCGAGCCGGTGGCCTTCTTCGCCTACCCGGACCAGCCCAGCCTGCTGAAGGCCCCGGGCACGCGGGTGCACCCGCTGGTCGAGGCCGACGAGGACAGCACGCTGGCCTTCGAGATGCTGCTCGACGAACTCGGCGCGCGCGACGTCCGCCCGCGCCGCCAGGAGCGCATCGAGACGCCGGTGCCCAGCGGTGCGCTCAACCCGCTGTCGATCGCCCACGCGCTGGCCGCGGCCCTGCCCGAGAACGCGATCCTGGTCGACGAATCGCTGACCACCGGCCGCGAGACCCTGGGCCACACGATGGGCGCCCGGCCGCACGACCTGATCAACAACATGGGCGGCTCGATCGGCTACGGCACGCCGGTGGCCACCGGTGCGGCCATCGCCTGCCCGGACCGGCCGGTGGTCTGCATGGTCGGCGACGGCAGCGCGATGTACACCATCCAGTCGCTGTGGACCCAGGCCCGCGAGGGCCTGGACATCACCACGCTGATCTTCGCCAACCACAGCTACGCGATCCTGAAGGCCGAGTACGCCAACATGGGCGCCGGCACCCCGGGTGAACGCGCGCTGTCCATGATCGAGCTGGAGCGCCCGCGCATCGACTGGCTGTCGATGGCACGCGCCATGGGCGTGCGGGCCGTGGCCGTCGAGCGCGCCGAGGACCTGCACCGCGCGATCGCCGACGCCACCCGCGAGCGCGGCCCCTGCCTGATCGAGGTGCGCCTGTGAGCGCACCCACGCCCGCCCTCCCCCCTTCGCCCTGAACCAGAGCCCGGGGCGAGACCCCGGCATCGGAGACCCCTCATGTCCGACGTGGATGCATCCGTCACCGTGCTGAAGACCAACCTGGCCGACTACCCGGTCACCCTCGCGATGAAGGACGGGCGCGTGCGCTCGGACCTCGTGCGCCTGGACTGCTGCGGCCCCACGCCGGCGCACAACGGCTTCAAGGCCATGGTGCGCGAGAACGCCTACGACTGCGGCGAACTGGCCATCGTCACCTATCTGCAGGCCAAGGCCTACGGCAAGCCCTACGTGCTGCTGCCGGCGCCGATCTCGGGCCGCTTCCAGCACCACTGCGCCGGCTTCAACATCGACTTCGGCCAGGTCGACCCCAAGGACATCGAGGGCCAGCGCGTGGGCGTGCGCACCTATGCGCAGACCACCGGCCTGTGGATCCGAGGCATCCTGCGCCACGAGCATGGTGTGGACCTCGACAAGGTCACCTGGATGACGCTGGGCGACGGCCACCTGGCCGAGTACCAGGATCCGCCGAACTGCGTGCGCCTGCCCAAGGGCGCGGTCATCCCCGACATGATGATGGCCGGCGAGCTCAAGGCCGCGCTGCTGGGCGAGGACATGCCCAAGGACAGCCGCGTGCGCACCCTGGTGCCTGACGCCCAGAATGCGGCCCAGGCCTGGTTCGCCCGCGAGGGCGTGGTGCCGATCAACCACATGTTCGTCGTCCACCAGGACCTGTCGCGCCAACGGCCCGACATCGTGCGCGAGATCTACCGCATGATCCGCGAGAGCCGCGCCGCCGCACAGGAGGCCGGCAAGGTGCCGGCCGTCTTCCCGCCGCTGGGCCTGGAAGCCAACCGCAAGGGCCTGCAGCTGGCCATCGACTGGGCGCTCGACCAGAAGATCATCCCGCACCGGATGAGCGTGGACGAGCTGTTCGACGACACGACCGGCGCCCTGGGCTGATCCCCCGCCCCGCGGGCCGTCGCGGCCGCCACCGGGCGGCCCACGACCGGTCCGCAGATCCGACGATGGCCGGCGAAAGACCGGCCCGCGCACACACACGGCCACCTGACGTGGCCTGGAGACACGACCGATGAACCGCACCACGCTCGGGTTGGCCTGCGCCTGCCTGTGTCTGAGCTCGACCCTGGCCCTGGGCCAGGCCGCCCGCCCCGCCGCTCCCCCTTCTGTCACCGTCTACGGCCTCGTCGACGAGGGCGTGGAGATCATCGACGGCCGCAACGACGGCGCCGGCGGCACCACCACCAGCGTGCGCGTGGGCTCGGGCACCGCAGCCTCGCGCTTCGGCATCCGCGGCAACACCGGCGACATGATGCCCACGATCAAGGGCCTGTTCGCGCTGGAAGCCGGCATCTCGGCCGATCTGGGCACGCTCGGCCAGGGCGGCCGCATCTTCGGCCGCCAGGCGTTCGTCGGCCTGCAGGGCGGCTGGGGCACCGTGAGCCTCGGCCGACAGCTGACGATGCGCTTCCACGGCATGCAGGACGCCGACATCTTCGGCGCCGGCTCGCACGGCCTGGGCACGCTCGACAGCGGCGTGCCCAACGCCCGCGCCGACAACGCCATCGCCTACACCGGAACCTGGGGAGCCATCACCGGCGGCTTCAACTACAGCGTCGGCCGCGATGCCAGCCCGAGCGCCGGCAGCACCAGCGCCGCCGCCACCAACTGCGCCGGCGAGGCGGTGGACAAGGCCCAATGCCGAGAATGGTCGGCCATGCTGCGTTACGCCCCGGGCGGCTGGGGCGTGGCCACCGCCTACGAACGCCAGTACGGCGGCACCACCGCGGTGGCCGCCACCAGCAGCACGCCGGCCGTGCCGGCCACCTTCGGCGGCCTGACCAGCCCGTCGAAGACCGACAGCCGCTGGACCCTCAACGCCTTCGGCAGGATCGGCGGCAGCCAGGTCGGCGCCGGCCTGCTGGCGCGCGACAACCAGGGCAGCGCGGCCACCCCGCGCAGCCGGCTGTACTGGCTGGCCGTCAAGACGCCGGTGCCCGACACCGCCTTCACCGTCGACGCGATGGTCGCCACCCTGCGCTTCGACGACTCGCCCAACGGCGCCGATCTCCTGAACCTGCGCGGCAGCTGGCTGCTGATGAAGGACCTGCAGGCCTACGTGACGCTCGCCCACCTCCGCAACAAGGGCACGTCGGCCCTGTCGGCCTCGTCGGGCACGCCGTCGGCGGCACCGCCGGCCGGACGCGCACAGAGCTCGGTCATCACGGGCGTGAAGTACATGTTCTGAGTGGGGGCCTGCGCCCCGGGCCGTACACGTCAAATCAATCCTGGAGACCCACCCCCATGACCTCCATCCAGCGTCTGAACCGTGCCTGCTTACCCATCGCTGGCGTCATTGCCTGCCTCGTCATCGGTGCGGCCCCCCTGTCAGGCTGCATCTCGACCCAGGCCGACAACGGTGCCGCGACCACCGCCCAGATGGCCGCGGATGACGGCATCGTCAGTGTCCGCACCATCGGACGCATCGCATCGGATGGCGCGAAGCTGACGGCCATCGTCATCGAGTACGGCATGGACATGGCCGGGGCGGACGTGACGAAAGCCAGCTACGCGCTCGATGTCTGGCAGGGAACATGGACTGCCAACTCCGTGAACGACGGCAGTGGCCAGATCGGTGACGTGACCAAGGTGTACGTCAACGACCAGCCCGCGATGTCGTCCACCGGTGGATCCGGCAGCGGCCGCTACGTGGTCATCGAGGTCTACCAGGACTACCAGCACGCGACGGAGCAGGGCTTCACGTACGCGCTGTCCGCCGGAGTGACCCAGACCGGCACGATCAAGACCCGCACCCACACGATCACGCCGGGCACGCATGAGGTCATGAACTACACCGCCGGTCAGACCGGCACCGCCCGAGCCGCCTTGGCGGGCACCTACACGATCAGCGGCCTGGAAGGATTCCGCTTCTACACGAATACGCCCGGCGCTTATGGCGCCTCCGGTCCGAGCTTCACGGCACTCAACTGCTACTCCGAGCAGACCGGCACGCTGCAAGCCGTGGACATGGACTACGCCCTGTTCGTCCCCTCCGACTATGACCCGTCGAAGAAGTACGCGCTGGTCACGGTCAACCATCCCGCATTCAATGCCGGCACTCATCCACTGGCAGCCGCGGCACAGTCCCGTGGCGCGACCGTGATGGCGTCGGACTGGGCACAGAACCTGGTCAAGACCCGGCACGGGCTGGCCGGGATGATCGTGGTCGTTCCGGTCTACACGCAACGCGTGGGCGACAACTCGGGCACGACCGCACACTACTCGGCGCTGGTCAAACTGTGGGATGACCTGCAGCAGCGCTATTCGATCAGCCAGGACCACATCTACGGCGCAGGACAGTCGGTGGGCGGCATGATGATCCTGCAGACCAATGTGCTGCGGGACAACTACTTCGCCGGCATCCTCATGTACGACAACCAGTGGGGCCAGAATTACTACAAGGATGAGGTGTTCGCTCGTGGCATGACCGATCCGACCTATGTCGAGACCACCGCGAACACCCCCCGCTACTACCCGTCCACCGACGACATGATCTGGAACTACCACTGGGGCAGTGACGGCAGCAAGATCCACGACGGGCATGACATCAACAACTATCACTTCCTGACCTCCGACGACAACGTCATGGTCATGAACTCGTCCGAGAACTTCCTGTCGAACAACCTCTGGACCGAGCAGAACCATCTGTACAAGGACCTCGTGGACTACGAGATTCCACGGCTGTGGATCATGGATCCTCATGCGCCCAAGGACGATCAGGAGCTGGCGTTGCGCAACTTTCTCGCGCAACCCAACCGCTATGGCGATCAGTCCCGCGGTCTGTTCTGGGTCACGTTCAACGGAGGATCCAGCCAGATCGCCCCCATCTGGTCGCGCCGGCTGGATGCGGCCTATGAATGGCTGCTCAGCCAGAGCCGGACGACCGCGATGGCACGGACCAAGCTGGACCTGAACAAGCCCTTCGAGCTGGCCAGCGTCCAGAACACGAACCGGCTGATGCCCAACTTCATCGATCCGAAGACCGGGGGTGCCATCTACTACCCTACCGGCAAGGCAGGAGCGGGGACGCGCTTCTACAACAGCAGCTGGCTGCGCATCGGCACGAATGTCACCGCTGATCAGGTTCCGGGCTGGCTGCCGACGGGCATGAGCCATCCGGTGACCCCGTCGACCCTTCAGAACGTGACACCGATCCTGGAGAACGGCCGTCTCACGGCTGTCGCACTTCAGTACGACACGAACATGAGCGGTGCCGTGATCCGCATGAAGGGAGATGCGGTTCCGGACAGCAAGGGCATGCTGCGTACCGATGACTTCGTCGTCATGGATACCTACGATCTGCGCGATGCCGCGGACAGCCCGATCGCCGCCACGACGACCAACATCTACATGAGTGAGACGCCGCAACGTCGCACCGGGGCGATCCGGGGCTCGGGATCCGGTCACTACGTGATCGTCGAAGTGGACAGTGTCTGGAATGGGAGCACAGTGAAGGTTGTGCAGCGGGCGACAGTCCGTACACAGCAGGCGATCGCGTCCGCCACACCGATCCGGCACTGAGCCTGCCTCACGGACAAAGGGACTTCACGGAGTTCCCCACCATCCGACATGCGGCACGATCCGCCCTGCCCGTGCACGCCTACCGACGTGCACGGGCTTCCGCCATCCGGGGCCAGCCTCCCGGCGTCACCGCGCCCGCCCGCCCCGACTGTCATCCGCAGTCATGACCAGTTATTCAGCGATCAAGCAGGCCGCCACGCAGCATCCCGCCGTGGCGCCCGCCCCCGCACCGGTGCCCAGCGTGCGCCTCTACGTCGAACGTGAGGACCGGGACGACAGCTGGTTCGTGCACGTCGGCCACGTCACCGAGCGCGGCCGCTGGAAGACCGAGCCGCACGTCCACCCGTCCTATGGCCAGGTGATCTTCGTGCGCCACGGCCGCGGCGTGATGAACCGCGAGGGCGCGCAGATTCCGTTCGAGGCCCCCTGCGCATTGCTGCTGCCGCCCGAGTGCGTGCACGGCCTGGACTACGAGCTCGACGCCGACCGCTGGGTGGTCACCATCGAGCTGTCCTATCTGGCGCAGACCAACACCCGGCTGCCCGAGTTCGTGCAGCTGTGGTCACAGCCGCGGGTGATCCCGCTGAGCTACAGCGAGGACGGCCCGACCGAGTTCTACGACCTGATCCGCCGCATGGAGCAGGAGACCCGCTCCAAGATGGTCGGCCATGCGGTGGGCACCGAGGCCTTGCTGGTCTCGCTGATGCTGATGCTGGTGCGCGGCACGCGGCTCGACGAGATCAACAAGGACGGCGCCACCCGCCACGCCATCCGCCTGGCCGAGCGCTTCCGCATGCTGATCAACCAGCACTACCGGCAGAACCTCAAACTGCCGGACTATGCGGCACTGATGGCGGTGTCGGCCACGCAGCTTCGCTCGGCCTGCCTGGCGGCCACTGGATTGAGCCCGATCAAGCTCATCCACGCGCGGCTGATCATCGAGGCCAAACGCAACCTGATCTTCAGCGAGCGCTCGATCGAACAGATCGCCTACGACCTGGGCTTCAGCGATACCGCCTACTTCACCCGTTTCTTCCGCAAGGAGGTCGGGCAGTCACCGAGCCAGTTTCGCGTCGCCAGCCAGGCGGGCGCCGGCAAGGCGGCCTGAACCGGCGCTGCCCGGCTTCAGCCGGCCGCAGCCGCTTCCAGGCGGGTCCGCGGGTCTACCCTGGCGCCCGCGAAAAGTGCCAGCGAATCTCGGATTCGTTCAGTGGCTTGAGAAGACCGCTCTCCTACGCTGCGCGCACTGCAGTCCCATCTGCAGCGACCACGCAGTGAGGAGACATGAACATCCATACCCCGATCGCCGCCGCGGCCCTGCTGCTGGCCGCCGCCACGGCGCTGGCGCAGACCACGCCGCCCCCAACGTCGAATGTCAGCGTCTACGGCATCATCGACATCGCCGTGTCCAAGGCCGACACGGGGCAGTCCAATCTGGCCCACTTCAGTGACTGGCAGATCGGCACCCGCGGTGCCTGGACCATGCACTCGTCGTCCAGCGCGCGGCTGGGCCTCAAGGGCAGCGAGGTGCTGGACGGCGACCTGCGGGCCAACTTCCTGATCGAGCACCGATTCCAGCCCGACACCGGCTCGACCGAACCGCGCGACGGCGTGACCTACACCGGTGGCGTGCGCAGCTACAACGCGGGCTTCTGGAACTCGCAGGCCTGGGTCGGACTGTCGAGCCAGCGCTGGGGCGAGCTGCGGCTGGGCCGCACCGCCACGCCGCACTTCAACGTCGGCATCGCCTCCGACCCCTGGGGCTACGAGTACAACGTGGCCAGCTTCGCCGGCTACACCCGCGGCGGCAACTTCGTGGCAGCGCAGCGCAACTCGGCGCTCTACCTGTCGCCGAAGTTCAGGGGCCTGTCGGTGCAGCTGGGTGTCGGTCTGGGAGAAGGTGGCACCTCGGCGACGGCCACCGGTTCGCCCAACGGCCGGAACGTGGGTGCAGCGCTGCAGTACAACGAGGGCCCGCTGTGGCTGGCGCTGGCCTGGAACGACTCGCACCGCAGCGACGCGATCAACAACCGCTCGACGATGCTGGCCGGATCGCTGGATCTCGGCTGGATCAAGCCGATGGCCAACCTGTCCTTCGGCCAGAACAACGTGGCAGGCAATCCGACCACCACCACCTGGCTGCTCGGCGCGCACATGCCGGTGGGCACCGGCACCGTACGCCTGGCGGTCGGCCGCTACGACCCGGCCAAGGGCTTCAATCCGAACGCGGTGACGCCCGGGGCCACAGTGGCCACCACGCCCAATCCCTACGCGGCCTTCCCGGTCACCAACGGCCAGGCCACGGCCAAGCTGGGCCTGGGCTATGTCCACCCCTTGAGCAAGCGCACCAGCCTGTCGGCCGACGTGGGCATCGCCAAGACCGAGACCTACAGCCGCTCGCTCGGCGTGCAGACGGGACTCAAGCATGTGTTCTGAGGCACGACACCCGGGCCGGCCGGCAGGGCTGGCGGCGGCGCTGCTCGCCGGCCTGGTTCTGCTGGCGGGCTGCCAGGCAGCGCTGATCCCACCCACGGCGGCCGCTCAGACGGCCTGCCAGGTCCAGGGCACCCTGTACGGCAGCAGCGAGAGCGGCTCGGTCCAGGCCTGGGACTGGAACAGCTGCGAGGCGCGGCTCGGCGAGGGCCGGCCGGTGATGCAGGGTCCGAAACCGCGCTGGCTGAGCCTGGATGCCGAAGGTCAGCGCCTGTACGTGCTGACCGACGAGCCCGCCGGCGGCCAGCTCTCGGTCTGGCTCACCGGCCGCAGCGCGGTCGAGCTCGGCCGCGCGGCCACCGGCGGCGCCGGCCCGACGCATCTGTTGCTTGACGACGCGGGGCGCAGCGTGCTGGTCGCGCACTTCGGCAGCGGCAGCGTGGGTCGGCTGGCGCTTTTGCCTGACGGCACACCTCAGGGGCCATCGCAGATCGTGACCCACACGGGCTCCGGGCCGCACCGGCGCCAGGCGTCGCCCCATGCCCATGGGCTCGCGCTGTCGCCGGGTGGCCGCTGGCTGCTGGCCGCCGACATGGGCGCCGACCGGGTCTTCATCCATCCGCATGACCGCACGGACGGCCGCATCGGGCCCACGCCGGCCCGGCCCGCGGTGCCGGCCTTCGTCGTCCCGGCCGGCAGCGGCCCGCGCCATCTGGTGTTCGCGCCCGGCGGCCGCCAGGCCTATCTGCTCAACGAGCTGACGGCCGACCTGATGGTGCTGGACTGGGACGAGGCGCGTGGCACGCTGACCCTGCAGCAGACCGTCGCGCTGAACGCCCCGGCGTTCAGCGGCAACCGCAGCGGCGCCGAGCTGCTGCTGTCGCGCGACGGACGCCACCTCTACGTGGCCGAGCGCGGTGAACACACGCTGCAGGTGTGGACCGTGGACGCCGCATCCGGCCTGCTGAGTCTGGCCCAACGCATGCCGGCCGGCGGTGAACTGCCCTGGGCGATGGACCTGTCGCCCGACGGCCGCTGGCTGGCGGTCGCGCTGCAGCGCACCGGACGGCTGCAGCTGTGGCCGGTCGAACGCGACGGCCGCCTGGGTGCGGCCGGACCGTCGGCGGCCCTCGCCGCGCCACTGGCCGTGACCTTCGCGCCCTGAACGCTCGCGGCGCCCGGCGCCCCGAGCCATGCCCCACCTTTGCGAACCACGACGCCGGCCCCGACCGGCCCTGACACGGAGACCGCCATGACCCTGCTCCCCCGCCGCCGCTTCCTGGCCGGCACCGCCGCCCTCGGCGCGTCCGCCCTCGGCTCGACCTTCGCATCCGCGGCCGCCACGGCTGCGGCGGCCGACACCGCCCCGGCCGGCCCCCTGTTGCTCAACCGCATCGGCCCCTCGGCCTCGGCCCTGTACATCGCCCAGGCCGACGGCAGCGGCGAGCGCAAGCTGATCGACAGCGGCACGCTGGACTACAACGCCAGCTTCTCGGCCGATGGCCAGTGGCTGGTGTTCACCTCCGAGCGTGACGGCCTGGGCAACAGCAACATCTACCGCGCCCGCGCCGACGGCAGCGCGGTGCAGCGCCTGACCGATTCACCGGCCGTCGACGATGCCGCGGTGCTGTCGCCCGATGGCCGTCGGGTGGCCTACGTCAGCACGCGCGACGGCTTCCTGGCCAACATCTGGGTTCAGGACATCGCCACCGGGCAGGCCCTCAACCTGACGGGCATTCCCGGCGTCCAGGGCCAGGCCGGTCTGCCCAACGGCTTCTTCCGCCCGTCCTGGTCGCCGGACGGCCAATGGCTGGCCTTCTCGTCCGACCGTGACACCGAGTGGACCGGCCACCACAACGGCGCCGGCTGGGAGCACACGCAGGAACTCAGCATCTACATCCTCCGCGCCGATGGCCGCGGCGGCCTGCGCAAGGTGGCCAGCCGCGCCGGCCACTGCCTGGGCTCGCCCAAGTGGTCGCCGGACGGCCAGCGCATCGTCTTCTACGAGACCCAGACCGAGTACACCTACTGGGTGCTGCGCCCCGACCTGCTGCTGCAGATCGATTCGCAGATCGTCTCGGTCGACGTCGCCAGCGGCGCGCGCACCGTGCACACCCAGGGGCCGGGCTTCAAGATCAGCCCGCAGTACCGCAGCGCCGACGAGATCGTCTGGCGCCGCAAGGGCGGGCCCGAGGACGGCCTGTACTCGACCCGGGCGGCCACCGGCGTGGTCAAGCTCGGCGGCCTGCGCACGCCCTGCTGGTCGCCCGACGGCAAGACCCTCGTCTACGAGAAATTCACCTGGCGGGGCTGGAAGCAGGACCAAGCGCTCTACAGCTGGGACCCGGGCCGCGACTACCGCTACACCGACGTCTGGCCCGCCTTCTCGGCCGACGGCTGGATGGTGCTGACTGCCAAGGGCGACGACGGCTCGGTCGACGTGATGCGCGCCGATGGCAGCCAGCGCCGCCGGGTCTACAGCGTCGCGAAGCAGTCGGGCCTGGACATGGGCCTGGTCAAGCGCGGCCTGGCCGGCGCCTTCTTCCCGGTGTGGTCGCCGGACGGCCAGTGGATCGTCTTCGGCGTGGGCGAATGGTTCACGCAGCGGGGCAAGGGACGGGCCAGGCTGATGCGCGTGAAGCGCGACGGCAGCGGCCTGGAGCCGCTGACCGACGACAGCCTGTTCAACGCCGGCTTTCCGAGTTATTCGGCAGATGGCCGTGAGGTGGTCTTCCGCATCGCCAACCCGGATCCGGCCAGCGCCTCGCTCGGCGGCCTGGCGGTGCTGGACCTGGAGACGCGCAAGGTCCGCCGCATCACCCAGGGCTACGACAACATGCCGATCTGGTCGCCCGACGGCAGCCGCATCCTGTTCAACCGCGGCGTGAAGAAGCCCGGCAGCATCTGGTCGAACTTCGACCTCTACACGGTACGGCCCGATGGCAGCGATCTGAAGCGGCTGACCACGCACGAGGCCAGCGACGGCCACGCCGTCTGGACGCCGGACGGCCGGCAGATCCTGTTCAACAGCGGCCGGGCCGGCTATCGCGACGAGGCCTGCCACTACGACAACACCTTCCAGCCCTACGGCCAGCTGTTCGTGATGAACGCCGACGGCAGCGACCAGCGCCAGATCACCGACAGCGTGTGGGAGGACTCGACGCCGCAGTACGTGCCGTCCGCGGCGGTGCGAGCCCTGCGTGCCGCCGGGTCGCCCGCATGACGCGCGACCTGAGGATGGCGGACCGCCGCCGGCTGCTGGCCGCAGCAGCGGCCGCGCTGGGGCCGGTTCTCGGCGCCACCGCGCAGCGCGTGCGCGCCGCCGACGCCCCCTGGCCACAGCGCCCGATCCAGCTGGTGGTGGCCTTCGCGGCCGGTGGCGCCGGTGATCTGGTGGCCCGCCTGGTCGCCCGCCGTCTGGGTGAGGCGCTCGGCCAGCCGGTGGTGATCGACAACAAGCCGATCCCGGTGGCCGCGGTGCAGTCGGTGGCCCGGGCGCGACCGGACGGCCAGACCTGGTTGATGGCCGGCAGCGGCACGGCGCTGACCGAGTCGCTGTTCCAGCACCTGCCCTACCGGCTGATGGAGGACTTCGTCCATGTCTCGACGCTGGCCAGCTTCGATCTGGCCCTGGTCACCGGCGCCGGCTCCGGCCTGCGCTCGGTGGCCGACGTGCTGGCCGCCGCCCGCGCGCGGCCGGGCCAGCTCAACATCGGCACCGTGCGCATCGGCAGCACGCAGAACCTGACGGCCGAGCTGTTCCGCGCGATGACCGGCATCGACGTCACCCTCGTGCCTTTCCGCACCACCGGCGAGCTGGTCACCGCGCTGCGCAGCCGCGAGGTGCAGATCGGCTTCGAGATCGTGCCGGCCGTGCTCGGCCAGATCCGCAGCCAGGCGCTGACGGCGCTGGCCGTCACCTCGACCCGCCGGTTTGCCGGCCTGCCCGACGTGCCGCCACTGGCCGAGGCCGGCGTGCCCGGCTTCGAGTCCTCGTCATGGAACGGCATCGCCGTGCCGGCTGGCACGCCCGCGGCCATCGTCGGCCGCATCCATCAGGAGATCGGACGCGCCCTGGCCCTGCCCGATGTGCAGCAGGGCCTGCTGGAGCAGGGCGCGATCGGCCAGGCCAGCCCACCCGGCGCGATGGCCACGCGCATGCGCGCCGACATCGCCAAATGGCGCGCCGTCATCGAGCGCGCCGGCATCCCCCGCACCTGAGTTCTCCCGTCAGCTCCACATCCTCCATGCACCGCAACCTCATCGCCGGCCAGTGGCTGGAAGGCCCCTCGGCCAGCCGCGACATCAACCCCTCGGACACCCGGGACTGCATCGGCGAGTTCGCCCAGGCCGATGCCGCGCAGCTGCGCGAGGCCATCGGCGCCGCCCACGCCGCCGCACCGGCCTGGGCCGCCAGCACCCCGCTGCAGCGCTTCGAGGTGCTGGACGCGGTGGGCGCCGAGCTGCTGGCGCGGCGCCAGGAGCTCGGTGACCTGCTCGCCCGCGAGGAGGGCAAGACCCTGCCCGAGGCGGCGGCCGAGGTCACGCGCGCGGGCCACATCTTCAAGTTCCACGCCGGTGAGGCGCTGCGGCCGGAGGGCCATGCCCTGCCGTCCGTGCGCCCGGGCGTGGGCATCGAGCTCACGCGCGAACCGCTGGGCGTGGTCGGCCTGATCACGCCGTGGAACTTCCCCATCGCCATCCCGGCCTGGAAGATCGCCCCCGCGCTGGCGCAGGGCAACACGGTGGTATTCAAGCCGGCGGAAGCGGTGCCGGCCTCGGCCTGGGCGCTGGCCGAGATCCTCTCGCGCGCCGGCCTGCCGGCGGGCACCTTCAACCTGGTGATGGGCCGCGGTCTGGAGCTGGGCCCGGTGCTGGCCGAGGACCCGCGGGTGGCGGCCATCAGCTTCACCGGCTCGGTGCGCACCGGGCGCGGCGTGGCCGCGGCCTGCGCCGCGCGCATGGCCCGCTGCCAGCTGGAGATGGGCGGCAAGAACCCGATGGTGGTGCTCGACGACGCCGACCTGGAGGTGGCGGTGAACGCCGCGGTGCAGAGCGGCTGGTACTCGACCGGCCAGCGCTGCACCGCCTCGTCACGGCTGATCGTCACCCCCGGCATCCATGACCGCTTCGTCGCCGCCCTGGTCGAGCGCCTGGGCCGTCTGCGGGTCGACGATGCGCGCAAGCCCGGCACCGACATCGGCCCGGTGATCGACGAGCGGCAGCTGGCCGTCGACCTGGCGGCGATCGAACGGGCGCGCGACGAGGGCGCGCGGCTGGCCTTCGGCGGCCGGGCGATGGCCCACAGCCCGGACGGCCAGCCGGGCTGGTATCTGCAGCCGACGCTGTTCACCGACACCACGCCGCAGATGGCCATCAACCGCGAGGAGGTGTTCGGCCCGGTGGTCAGCGTGCAGCGCGCCAGGGACGACGACGAGGCGCTGGCCCTGGCCAACGACACGCCCTTCGGCCTGGCCGCCGGCATCGCCACCACCTCGCTCAAGCGGGCCACGCATTTCCGGCGTCATGCCCAGGCCGGCATGGTGATGGTCAACCTGCCGACAGCCGGGGTCGACTTCCACGTGCCCTTCGGCGGCCGCAAGGGCTCCAGCCTGGGGCCGCGCGAACAGGGCCCGCAGGCGGCGGAGTTCTACAGCCAGTGGAAGACGGCCTATACCGCGGCCTGAGGCTGGCAGCCAGCCCTTCATCACGCCAGGCAATGCCACCGCACTCGGGCCGGGCTTTGGCCTCATCCTTTCGACATTACTTATACTGAGAATTCGTTATCACACCTGATCTGAACGATGTCCGTGAGTTCCCAGACTGTCCGCATCCCGCGGCGACAGTGGCTGCAAGGCGCGATGGCTGCCTTGCTGTGCCTCAGCAATGTCACGGCCTTCGCGGCCCCGCCGCAGACCGACCGCACGCTCAAGGTCATCGCCCCCTGGGAGGTCGCCGGGCTGGAGCCGTCGAAGTCCGGCTTCGTGTTCGCCCGCCTGCAGATCGCCGAGACGCTGGTCGAGGTCGATGACCGCGGGCAGCTGGTGGGCGGTCTGGCGCGCAGCTGGGCCGCTTCGCCCGATGGGCTGGAATGGCGCTTCACGCTGCGGCCGGGGGCGCGCTTCCATGACCAGAGCCCGGTCACGCCCGAGGCCGTGGCGGCCAGCCTGCAACGCGCGCTGGCCCAGCCCGGCCTGTTGCGCAACGCCGGGGTGCGCCAGATCCAGGCCGCGGCGGATGCGGTCGTGCTGCGGCTGGACAAGCCCTTCAGCACGCTGCCGGCCTTCCTGTCGCACGCCAGCACGCTGGTGCTGGCGCCGGCAGCCTATGCGGCCGACGGCACGGTGCGCCAGCTGATCGGCTCGGGCCCCTACCAGGTCAGCGCGCTGCGCCCGCCACAGTCGCTGCAGACGCGCCGCTTCGACGGCTACGACGGCGCCCGCCCGGCCATCGCCGCGGTCGACTACCTGGCCGTGGGCCGGGCCGAGACACGCGGCATGATGGCCAGCTCGGGCCAGGCCGATCTGGTCTACACGCATGACCCGGTGCGTTATGCATCGCTGCAGCAGGCTCGTGGCCTGAAGCTGCACCTGCAGCCGATCCCGCGCACCCTGTACCTGAAGGTCAACGCCGGCCACAAGCTGATGTCGGACCTGAGGGTGCGCCAGGCGATGAGCCTGGCCATCGATCGCCCGGCCATCGCCCAGTCGCTGCTGCGCGCGCCGCAGGCCGCCGCCACCCAGCTGTTCGCACCCATCCTCGCCGAATGGCATGTGCCCACGCTGAGCCCGCTGACGCAGGATCTGCCACGCGCCCGCGCCCTGCTGCGCGAGGCCGGCTGGCAGCCGGGCGCCGACGGCCTGCTGCGCAACGCCCAGGGCCAGCCCTTCAAGGTGACGCTGCGCACCTTCTCCGACCGGCCGGAGCTGCCGCCGATGGCCTCGGCCATCCAGGCGCAGTTCAAGGCGGTGGGCATCGATCTGGCCGTCAGCATCACCAACTCGGGCGAGATCCCGGCCGGCCACCAGGACGGCACGCTGGAGCTGGCGCTGCTGGCGCGCAACCACGGTCTGGTGCCGGATCCGCTGGGCAGCCTGATCCAGGACTTCGGCCCGCGCGGCGGTGACTGGGGCGCGATGGGCTGGCACAGCGCCCAGGTCAGCCAGAGCATCGACACGATGAGCCGTGCCGTCGATCCGCGGCGGCGCTCGGCCCTGCGCGGGGCCATCGCCACCGTGCTGCAGGCCGAACTGCCGGTGATCCCGGTGGCCTGGTCCGTGCACTCGATGACGGCCAGCGAGCGCCTGACCGGCGTCAGCGTCGATCCGCTGGAGCGCAGCTATCGCATCAGCCGCATGGGCTGGGCCCGCTGATGGGCGCCGCCTTCTGGCGCCGCCTGCTGCTGCAGGCGGTGTCGGCGCTGCTGGTGGTCGGCACGCTGTGCTTCGTGATGGCCGAATCGCTGCCCGGCGATGCCGCTTACCGCATCGCCGCCGGCCGCTACGGCTATGACCTGGTCGATGCCGCGGCGGCCGAGGCCGTGCGCGCCGAGCTCGGCCTGGACCGGCCCGCGGCCGCGCGCTGGCTGCAGTGGCTGGGCCAGCTGCTGCAGGGCCAGGCCGGTGTGTCGATGGTGCTGGGCGAGCCGGTGACGGCGCTGGTCGCGCACCAGCTCGGCCACACGCTGTGGCTGTCGGCCGTGGCCTGGCTGATGGCGCTGGTCCTGGGGCTCGGCCTGGGCCTGTGGGCGGCCGCGCGGCCACATGGCGGGATCAGCAGCAGCGTGGAGGCCGCGATGACGGCATTGCGCGCCACGCCGGCCTTCCTGATCGGCATCGGTCTGTCGGCACTGCTGGCCGTGCAGGCCGGCTGGCTGCCGGTGGCCGGCCACGAGGATCCCGAGCACGTGATCCTGCCCGCGCTGACGCTGGCCCTGGCCCTGTGCCCGGGCTTCACGCAGGTGGTGCGCGAGGCGGCGCGGCGGGTGCTGGACAGCGAGGCCTACACCTTCGCCCAGGTCAAGGGCCTGCCACGGGGCGTGGCCTTGCGCCGCCATGCGCTGCCGCAGATCCTGCTGGGCACGCTGGCCTATGCCGGCGTGCAGCTGGTGCTGCTGGTCGAGGGCATGGTGGTGGTCGAGACGCTGTTCGCCTGGCCCGGCATCGGCCATGCGCTGGTGCATGCGGTGATCGCCCGCGACGTGCCGATGGTGCAGGGCACGGCGCTGACGATGGCGCTGCTGTTCGTGCTGCTGCACGGGGCGATCGATGCGCTGCACCTGGGACTCGATCCACGGTTGCGGACCGCCGGCACCACCGCCGCGCCCCCCGCGACGCGGACAGCGCAGCCCGCACCGACACGAGGAGATGACCGATGCGCGACCTGACCCCCGCACGCCCGGCGCCGTGGGCCGCCCTCGGCGTGCTCGGCCTGCTGGCGGCGGTGGCGGGGCTGACCTCGCTGCTGGCGCCGGACCCTCATCTGCAGGATCTGATGGGCAGCCTGCAGGCCCCTGATGTCCGGCATTGGCTGGGCACCGATCATCTGGGCCGCGACCAGCTGGCCCGCCTGGGCGAGGGGCTGCGCACCTCGGTCGGCCTGGCGCTCGCATCGGCCGCGCTGGCGGTGGCGGTGGGCACGGCGGCCGGTCTGCTGGCCGCGCTGCGTGGCGGCCTGACCGACCGGGCGCTGTGCCTGCTGGCCGACGCGGTGGCCGCCATTCCCGGCCTGCTGTGGGTGCTGCTGCTGGCGGCCCTGGCGCCGGGCGAGAAGTGGGCGATCTACGGCGGCCTGGTGCTGACGGCCTGGGTGGAGTTCTTCCGCCTGATGCGTGCGCGCGCCCGCTCGGCGCTGACCGGCCCGCCGGTGCAGGCCGCACGCCTGCTGGGCTTCGGGCCCGGCTACATCCTGCACTGGCACGTGCTGCGGCCGGCCGCCGCGCTGCTGGCCCGGCTGTGGGTCTATGCGGTGGCCACCGCCGTGCTGGCCGTGGCCGCCCTCGGCTTCATCAGCGTGGGCCTGCGCCCGCCGCAGGCCGAGCTCGGTCTGCTGATGACCGAGGCCCTGCCCTACTGGCAGGACGCCCCCTGGCTGCTGGCCGCGCCGGTGCTGGCGCTGATCCTGGTGCTGGGCGCGCTGCAGGCGCTGACCGGCCCGCGCACGACCGACCCCGCCCCCGCCCCCGCCCCCGCCCCCGACGCCGCAGCCCAGGAGAGCGCAGCATGACCCAAACGTCCGACATCGTGCTCCAGGCCACTGATCTGGGCGTCCATCTGCGGGCCCTGCCCGCGCGGCGGCTGCTCGACGGCTGCAGCTTCACGCTGCGCGCCGGCCAGCGGCTGACCCTGGTCGGCGAGTCCGGCGCCGGCAAGTCGCTGCTGGCCCAGGCCATCATGGGCACCCTGCCCGCGGCCCTGGCCGCCCACGGCCGCCTCGACGTGCTGGGCCGGGCCACCGATGGCCAGCGCGAGCGCACGCGCAGCCTGTGGGGCCGCGAACTGGTGATGCTGCCGCAGGAGCCCTGGACCGCGCTGAACCCGCTGATGCGCCTGGGCCTGCAGGTCGCCGAGACCGGACGCCATGCCGCCGGCCTGCCCTGGCCCGAGGCCCGGGCCCGCGCCGCGCAGCATCTGCAGGCCCTCGGCCTGGCCCAGGCCGGTGGCCAGTGGCTGCACCAGGTCTCGGGCGGCATGGCCCAGCGCGTGGGCATCGCCTGCGCCAGCCAGAGCGATGCCCGCGTGCTGATCGCCGACGAGCCGACCAAGGGCCTGGACGCCGGCGCCTGCGCCCAGGTGGCCGATCTGCTGGCCCGTGCACAGCGTCAGGGCCAGGCCCTGCTGACCATCACCCACGACCTGGACCTGGCCCGCCACCTCGGCGGCGAGCTGGCCGTGCTGCGCCAGGGCCGCATCATCGAGGCCGGGCCCGCCGACGCGGTGCTGCAGGCACCGCGGCATGACTACACCCGGGCCCTGATCGCCGCGCAGCCCCGGCATTGGCCGGCGCTGTGGCCGGTGCGGTCCGACCGGGTCGCCATCATCGCGGACGAGCCGCTGATCCGCGCCGACGACATCGGCGTGGACTTCGGCCCGCGGCGCGTGCTCGACGGTGCCAGCCTGACGATCACCGCGGGCCAGGCCCTGGCCGTCGTCGGCCCCAGCGGCTGCGGCAAGACCACGCTGGGCCATGTGCTGGTGGGCGTGCAGGCGATCGCCCGCGGCCGGGTGCAGCGGCGGGCCGGCGTGCCGGCCTGGCGCTTCCAGAAGCTCTACCAGGACCCGGTGGCCTCCTTCGCGCCGGGTCAGCGCCTGCGCCAGGGACTGGACGATCTGGTGCGGCTGCACCGGTTGGAGGCCGAGCGCATCCCCGCGCTGCTGCAGCGCCTGAAGCTGGACGAGGCGCTGCTGGCCCGCCACCCGGGCGAGGTCTCCGGCGGTGAGCTGCAGCGCCTGGCGCTGCTGCGCGTGCTGCTGCTGCGGCCGGCCTTCGTGTTCGCCGACGAGCCCACGTCACGGCTGGACGCACTGACCCAGCGCGAGACCCTGGGCCTGCTGTGCGAGGAGCTCGGCGCCGAAGGCTGCGCGCTGCTGCTGGTCAGCCACGACCCTGACCTGGCGCGTCAGGCGACCCAGCAGTGCTGGCACATGGCGGCCGGTCGTCTGCAGGCCGGGCATCCGGCGCAGGACAGGCCCGCCAGCGTGGCCGAGACGGGCCATCCGGATCCGCGCTGACTTGTCAGCAAGTGATCGCTCACCTAGCATGCGATCTCCTCATCCAGACGCCTCACGCCACACCATGTCGTCCAGCCCCGTCTCCAGACCGCGCCTGTCGCAGATCCCGGCCCTGGCGGCCACCGCCGTGACGGCGCTGGCCGCACTGCTCGCCCCGGCCACCGAGGCCCGGGCCGCACTGGTCTGGGACTGGGCCTACAGCGGCAGCGGCATCAGCGCCAGCGGCCAGTTCGAGACCCTGGACGCCCCCGATGCCAACGGCGCCTACACCATCGTGGCCATCCACGGCCAGCGCAACGGTGAGGCCATCATCGGACTGCAGACCACGGGCACGGCCATCCCCGGCAACGAGCCCTATGCGGTGGACAATCTGGTGAGCCTGGCCGGCGGCCAGCTGACCCATTACGGCTTCGGCTACCAGACGGCCTCAGGCCTCCATGCCAACCCCTACCTGGCGGACTGGCTGGCCGTGCCGCTGACCTACGAGGTGCTGACCAGCCCGCCCTATGCCGGCATGACGCACGAGCTGCCGGTCAGCTTCGAGGCCCACATCGCCGCGGTGCCCGAGCCCGGTGCGCTGGCCTTGAGCCTGCTGGCCCTGCTGTCGCTCGGTCTGGCGATGCAGGGCCGCCGGCACGCGGCCCCTCAGGTCAAGGCGATGGCACCGGCCGGCGTCCGCCCCACCACGCGCTGAAGGCCGCCGCCGCGATCAGCACCGCGCCGGCCCACACCGCCGGGCCCGGCGGCTGGCCGAAGACCAGCGCCGACAGCCCCATCGACCACACCAGCGTGCTGTAGTCCAGCGGCGCCAGCAGCGAGGCGTCGGCACGCCTCAGGCTGAGCGCCAGCAACCACTGCGCGAGACCGCTGGAGATGCCCGCGGCGACCAGCAGCAGCAGTTGCCGGCCATCGGGCATCACCCAGCCGGCCGGCAGGCTCAGCAGGCCGATCAGCAGCGTGGTCAGCGTGTAGTGGAAGACGATGGCGGTGGCCGGCTCGCGGCCGGCCAGGGCCCGGATCTGCACGGTCGAGATGGCGGCGAACAGCGCACCGGCCAGACCGGCGCCGACGCCGAGCCCCACCCGCCAGTCGATGCCCGCGGACGGCAGCACGTCACCGGTGCCGGCCGCCGGCCGGAGCGACGGCGCCAGCGCCACCGCCGTGCCGGCCGCACCCAGCAGCGCCGCCCACCAGCGGTGGGCCGGCACCGCCTCACCCAGCATCAGCCGCGACAACAGCACGGTGATCAGCGGCGCCGCATAGCCCAGCAGCACCGCCTCGGACAGCGGCAGGCAGGCCAGCGTCACGAAGATCATGAACATCGAGGCCGAGCCCGACAGGCCCCGCCCCAGATGCCGGCGCAGACGCTGCGGCGCGCACAGCGCGTCGGCCTGGCCCTGCCACAGCACCCAGACCAGCAGCGGCAGCAGCGTGACCGCCGAGCGGTAGAACACGATCTGGCCGGCCGGCACGCCACCATCGAGCGCCTTGACGCTGGCCATCATCAGCGTCATCGCCAGCATGGCGCCCAGCTTGAGGGCCATCGCGGCGGGCAGGCCCGCCGCGTCCAGGACGGGCTTCAGGGGATGGGCTCGAACTTCAGCTCGGCCAGCGGCACGACCTTGTCGTCACGCGTCATCTTGTACTCGGTGGCCGGGCCCAGCCACTTGTCCCACAGCTTGCCGATCTCGCCGGCCTTGTCCATCGCCAGCAGCGCCTCGTTGACCTTGGCCAGCAGCGCCGGCTCGTCCTTCTTCATGCCCACGCCGATGGGCTGGAAGACCATCGGCTCGCCGATCATCTTCAGCTCCTGGCCGCCGGTCTTCGACTGCGCGACCAGCTTGGTGATGGTCATGGTGTTGGCCACCATGCCCACGGCCTTGTTCTGCTGCACGGCCATGAAGGCCGAGCCGGTGTCCTGGAAGGTGACCGGCTCGGAGCCGTTCATCTTGATCGACAGCTCGGACGTCGAGCCCTTGGTCGACGCGATGCGCTTGCCCTTGAAGTCGGCCTTCTTCGTGCCCGGATCGCCGGCCTTGACCGCCAGCATCTCCTTGGCCAGGTAGTACGGATGGCTGAACTGGATCTGGCTGGCGCGGCTCAGCGTGTAGGCCAGGTTGGCCACCGCCACGTCCACACGGCCCATCTTGACCTCGGGCACGCGGGCCTCGACCGAGACCGGCACCACGGTGGCCTTGACGCCGAGCTGGCGCGCCAGCGCATTGCACATGTCGACGTCGAAGCCGACCATCTCGCGCGTCTTCGGGTCCGGTGCGGCGAACGGCGGCACGTCGGCGAAGGTCGCGCAGCGCAGCTCCTTGCGGGCCTGGATGTCCTGCCACTGGTCGGCGAAGGCGGGGGCAGTGGCGGTGGCGCTCAGCGCCAGGGTGGAGACCATCATCAGGCGATGGCGACGGGTCTGGGTCACGGTGTACTCCTGCTGCAAGGACGGCGATCGGAACCGGTGACCCGTCTGCCGGGCCACCGCGGGGCGGGGAAAGGAAGGACGGGTGGCGGGGCGCTCAGTGGGCGCGCAGATCGCTGAGAAAGCGCTGCGCCCGCGGATGCTGCGGGGCACTGAAGAAACGCTGCGGGTCGGCGGTCTCCAGGATGCGGCCGGCATCCATGAACCAGACGCGGTCGGCCACCTCACGGGCGAAGTTCATCTCGTGGGTCACGCACATCATGGTCATGCCGTCGTGGGCCAGGCTGCGCATGACCTGCAGCACCTCTCCCACCATCTCGGGGTCGAGCGCGCTGGTGGGCTCGTCGAACAGCATGGCCGGCGGCTCCATCGCCAGCGCACGGGCGATCGCCACGCGCTGCTGCTGGCCGCCCGAGAGCTGGGCCGGAAAGTGAGCGGCCTTGGCCGCCAGTCCGACACGGGCCAGCAGCGCCTCGGCCTTCTCGCGCGCCTCGGCCTTCGACAGCCCGCGCAGGCGCATCGGCGAGAACATCACGTTGTCGATCGCCGACATGTGCGGGAACAGGTTGAAGCTCTGGAACACGAAGCCGATGCGGCTGCGCAGGCGGTTGAGCTCGACGTGCGACATCTTCGCGTGCACGTCCCGGCCGTCGAACATCAGCTGGCCGGACTGGATGTCCTCCAGCCGGTTGACGGTGCGGATCAGCGTGGACTTGCCCGAGCCCGACGGGCCGCAGACCACCACCACCTCGCCCTGGCGCACCTCGGCGTTGATGTCGGCCAGCGCGTGGAAATCGCCGTACCACTTGTTGACGTCGGAAAAGAGGATCATGGGGTGCTCCGGGTGGCGGCGGCGGGAGGCAGATCGTCGGCGACCGGGACGGCGGTGGCGGCGGCCGGGCGGGCCACGGCCCGCGGCCCCTGACGCTTGCGGGCGATGCGGCGCTCCAGCGCCTCGGCCAGCTGCGTCAGCGACCAGCAGACGACGAAGTAGACGCCGGCCAGGATCGCGAAGACGTGGAAGGGCTTGGTCAGCAGCTGGTTGTTGACCTGGCTGGCGGCGAAGGTGAGCTCGTGCACGTTGATCACGTAGCCCAGCGTCGTCTCCTTGATGGTGGAGATGAACTGGCTGACCATGCTGGGCAGCGTGTTGTAGAGCGCCTGCGGCAGGATGACGTGGGCCATCGCGCCGAGGTGGCTGTGGCCCAGCGCACGCGCCGCCTCCATCTGGCCCTTGGGCAGGGCCAGGATGCCGCCGCGCACGATCTCGGCCAGGAAGGCCGATTCGTAGACCACCAGCGTGCACAGCATGGTGACGAAGCCGGTCACGTTGCGCCCGATCAGCAGCGGCACCAGGAAGTAGACCCACAGGATGAGCATCAGCAGCGGGATGCCGCGGGCGCCGTAGACCAGGGCCGTGGCCGGCACGTTCAGCAGCCGCCACGGCGACAGCCGCGCCAGCGCCACGCCCACCCCCAGCGGAAAGGCCAGCACGATGGCCAGCACCGACAGCAACAGCGTGCAGGCCAGGCCGCCCAGCGGGCCGTTCGGGTACTGGCCGATCAGCAGCAGGACCCAGTGGTCCTGCACGATGGTGAGGAGATCGCTCATGCGGCGCGCGCTCCGGTGCGGGCGCTGCGGCGGGCGATCCAGGCGCCGGCGGCCATGATCAGCAGCGAAATGAGGAGATAGACCACGGTGGCGATCGCGTAGGACTCGAAGGCGCGGAAGGTGCGGCTCTCGATCTCCTTGACCGCGTGGGTCAGCTCGGCCGCACCGATGGCCATCGCCAGGCTGCTGTTCTTGAACAGCGAGACGCTGTGGTTGATCAGCGCCGGCAGCGCATTGCGCACGGCCTGCGGCATCAGCACATGGCGCAGCGTGCCGACGAAGCCGTGGCCCAGCGCACGCGCGGCCTCGGCCTGGCCCGGTGGCACGGCGCGCAGGCCCGAGCGCAGGTCCTCGCTGAAGTAGGCCGCCTGGCACAGGCCGAGCGCGACCACCGCATAGACCGCCTCGGCCGCATGCTCGGACAGCCAGGCCTGCAGGCCGTCGGGCAGCAGGCTGGCGATGCCGAAGTACCACAGCATCATCTGCACCAGCGTGGGCACGTTGCGGTGGTAGGACACGTAGGCGGCCACGCCGCGCTGCAGCACGCGCCACGGCGTCAGGCGCAGGCCCAGCAGCGCCAGGGCCAGCGACATCGCCAGCAGCCAGGAGCCGAGGGCGATCAGCACGGTGGTGCGCAGGCCGTGCAGCAGCATGGCGCTGAACTCGGGGTCCAGCAGCAGCGCGGCGAGGTCGAAGTCCTTCATGGCGACGGCGGGTCGGGGCTTCAGGCCTGGGACTGGCCCGGGCGCACGGTGGTCAGGCCACCGGGCACCTGCAGCGTCGGCGTGATCTCCATGTGGCCGATGTTGACGGCCACCGGCGCGGCGATGGCGAAGGCGATGGCCGCGGCGATGTCCTCGGCCTGCGGCAGCTCGAAGCCGTCGAGGAAGCGCTCACGGATCTCGGCCGAGTCGCCGTGCACGTGGGCGAAGATGTCGGTGGCCACGCGGCCGGGGCAGATCTCGGTCACGCGCACGCGCTTGCCGCAGGCGTCCACGCGCAGCTGCCTGGACAGCATGCTGATGGCGGCCTTGGTCGCGTGATAGATGCTGTTGCCGCCGAAGTTGTAGGCCGCGGCGATCGAGCTGATGTTGACGACGTGGCCGCGGTCGCGCTCGACCATGCCCGGCACCACCAGCCGGCACAGATGCAGCACGGCGCGCAGGTTGACGTCGACCAGCAGATCGACGTCCTCGGCCTGCGACTGCAGCAGCTTGCGCGGGCGGTCGACACCGGCGTTGTTGACCAGCACGTCGAAGGGCGTGGCGGCGCACAGCGCGGTCAGCGCGGCGGTGTCGCTGACGTCGATGGCATGCGGGATGCAGCCGGTCTCGACGGCGAGCGCCTGCAGCGCGTCGGCCGACCGGGCCAGCGCATGCACCTGCAGGCCCTCGGCGCACAGGCGGCGCACGACGGCCGCGCCGATGCCCGAGGAGGCTCCGGTGACGAGGGCGGTTCGGTAATCGGAAAACGGCATGACAGTTCCTTGACTGACTTCAAATCTACAGAGTCGCCGGGCGCCTGACCAAGAGGGTTTGGCTGTGCGGCGATAAGCTTGTCTTATCCGTGGGCGCTCGACACCAGGCGGTCGGCCAGCAGCGCGGAGACCGGGCGCACGCGCGCGCCACCGAATTCGATCTCGGCGCGGATGGCACGGGCCAGGGCCAGCGCGCCGGGCGTGTCGCCATGCACCAGGATCTGCTGCGCCCGCAGCGGGATCACCGCACCACCGTGGGTCGTGACGGTGCCCTCGCGCAGCAGCTGACGCACCCGCGCCAGCACCTGCGCCTCATCATGGATCACCGCGCCGGCCAGGCGGCGCGGCACCAGCAGGCCCTGCTCGTCACAGGCGCGGTCGGCGAGAAAGGTCGAGGCCAGCGCCAGGCCGTGGCGCGCGGCCGCGCCCTCGATGGCGGCGCTGGCCGACGAACTGATGATCAGGGCCGGATCGAAGTCGGCCACCGCCCGCACCAGCGGATCGGCCAGCGCGGCATCGGCCGCGGCCAGATTGCCGAGCGCGCCGTGGAAGCTCATGTGCGTCATGCGGCAGCCGGCGGCCCGCGCGATGCCGGCCAGCGCGCCGAGCTGGTAGACCACCATCGAGGCCAGCTCGCCGGCATCGATCTGCATCACGCGGCGGCCGAAGCCCTGCCGGTCGGGGAAGCCGACGTGGGCGCCGATGTCGATGCCGCGGGCCGCGGCCTGGCGCACCGTGCGGTCCATGATGACCGGATCGCCCGCGTGGAAGCCGCAGGCGATGTTGGCCGAGCTGACGACCTGCAGCAGCGCCTCGTCCTCGCCCATGCGCCAGGGACCGTAGCCTTCGCCGAGGTCGGCGTTCAGATCGATGTCGTTCATGCGGTGGGGGCGCCCGGGGCGCGTGCGTCGGCGAGGGAAGGCACGGGGTCGGATGCGGCGTCCGGCGGCTCGACCACCAGCGGCCGCCAGCGCAGCAGGGCCTGGCCCCACTCCACCGGCTGGCCGTCGTCGCAGCACCAGGCCTCGACGGTGGCCGCGCACGGCGCGCACACCGGCAGCAGCAGGCTGCCGAGCTGCAGCAGGGCCAGCACCTGGCCGGCCTGCACGGCCTGCCCGGGCTGCACCAGCGGTGCGGTCTGCAGCGGATGCACGCGCCGCAGCACGCCGGCCGCACCGGCGCGCAGCGTGGTGCCGTCCACCGCGGCCGCCTGCGGCGCCGTGGTGGGCGCCGCAGCCTCGTCGGCCAGGCAGAGCACGGTGCCGGCGGCGGCCGTGCCCTGGGGCGCACGCACCAGGTGCAGCCGCAGGCCGTCAGGCCCCTCAAGATCAAGGTTTGCAAGATCGGTGCCCGCCAGCCATGCGGTCAGCAGCGGGATCCAGGCGGCGGGCGTCATGCGGCCCCCTTCAGCGTCGCGTAGAGCGCGACGCGGTCGGCCACGCCGTCCAGCCAGGCGCGCAGCGCGCGCTCGGCGGCCACCGCCTCGTCCCAGTCGACCTGGACGAAGCGCACGCGCGAGCCGATCGGCGCCTGGCCCAGGCGCCAGAGGTCGGGCTCGATGACGGCGCCGATCTTGGGATAGCCGCCGCTGGGCTGGGCATCGCGCATCTGCACGATGGGTTGGCCGTCGGGCGGCACCTGGATCACGCCGGGCACGATGCCGTGCGAGCGCATCTCCAGCGGCCGCGACAGGCGCAGCGCCTGCTCGCCGGCCAGGCGGTAGCCATAACGGTCGCTCTGCGGGGTGATCTTCCAGGTCTGTTGCCAGAAGGCGGCGCGGCTGTCGTCGTCATAGGCCTCATGTTCGGCGGCAGGCAGGACGCGGATGGCCGCGTGCCCGTCGCACGACTGCGGCAGGGCGATGACCGGCGGCACCACGGCCAGCGGGCTCCAGCGGTCCAGCGCCTCGGCCAGCGCGGCGTCGGTGGCCGCCGCCGGCAGCACATCACCGGCGCGCAGCGGCCGGCCCTGCCAGCCGCCGAAAGCGCCGCGCAGCTGCGTGCTGCGCGAGCCCAGCACCGGCGCGACGTCGATGCCGCCGGGCAGGCACAGGCAGGCGCGGGCCTGACGGTGCGGGCCCGGGCGCGGCAGGTCCAGCGTCAGCACCTGGCCGGCGCGGACGCGGTGGCGGGCCCAGGGCAGCAGCGGCTCGCCGTCGAGCCGGGCGCCGGTGTCGGCCCCGGTCAGCGCGAACACGCCGTCGCGGTTGAAGCGGGCCTTGAACGGGAACACCTGCACCTCGACGGCCGCCGCATCGGGCGCATTGCCCAGCAGCCGGTTGCCGACTTCCAGCGCCAGCGGGTCCATGGCACCGGCCGTGCCCACGCCCCAGCGCAGCGCACCCTGGCGGCCCGTGTCCTGCACGGTGGTCATGGCCCCGGCGGTCAGGATCTCGATCATCGGATCACCTTCTCGACACGGAAGCGGATCGCGTCGCCCGGCTGCAGCAGCACCGGGGGCTCGCGCCGCGGATCGAAGAACACCATGTCGGTGCAGCCGATGGTGTTCCAGCCGCTGGGCCCGGCCGAGGCCGAGACGCCGGTCTGGAAGCCACCGATCGACACCGCACCGCCCGGGATGCTGAGCACCGGCTGGCGCCGGCGCGGCGTGGCGATGCGCTCGTCCATGCCGCCCAGATAGCAGTAGCCGGGATGGCTGCCCAGGGCATAGACCGGGTAGACCGGCGCGCTGTGGCGCTCGACGATCTCGTCGATGCTCAGCCGCGTGTGGGCCACCACGTCGGCCAGGTGCGGGCCGCCCTCGCCGCCGTAGACCACCGGCAGCTCGACCACGCGGCCCTGCAGCACGGTGGGCGCGGCCGCGGCCCAGGCCTGGCGCAGGCGCTCGCGCAGGGCCTCGATGTCCTGCGGCGGGCGGGCGAAGACCAGCATCAGGTTGTTCATGCCGGGCACCGCCTCCAGCACCTCGGGCCAACGCTCGACCTCATGGGTCAGGCTCCAGATGCGCTGCTGGTCGTGCAGCGTCATCGCCTGGCCGGCGGTCTCGAACAGCAGCGCGCGGCTGCCCAGCAGGCTGATCAGGGGCGCGTCGGTGGCGGGCAGGTCGGCACGCGGCGGGGCCGCGGCGGCGCTCACGGGGCTCATGCGGGGGTGTGGCGCTGGTCCAGCCAGCGCTCCAGGTAGTGGATGTCGACGCCGCCGGCGGCGAAGCCCGCATCGGCGGCCAGCGCGCGGTGCAGCGGCAGGTTGGTGGCGATGCCCTCGACGCGCATCTCGGCCAGCGCCACGCCCAGGCGGTTCAGCGCATCGGCGCGGTCACGGCCGTGGACGATCAGCTTGCCGATCATCGAGTCGTAGTGCGGCGGCACCACGTAGCCGGCGCAGGCATGGCTGTCGACCCGCACGCCCCAGCCACCCGGCGCATGCCAGGCGCTGATGCGGCCCGGGCTGGGGCGGAAGGTCCGCGGGTCCTCGGCATTGATGCGGCACTCGAAGGCATGGCCCTGGCAGCGCACGTCGGCCTGGCCGAAGGCCAGCGGCTCGCCGCGGGCCACGCGGATCTGCTGCTCGACGATGTCCAGGCCCGCGGTCAGCTCGGTCACCGGGTGCTCGACCTGCAGCCGGGTGTTCATCTCGATGAAGAAGAAGGCGCCGTCCTCGTACAGGAACTCGAAGGTGCCGACGCCGACGTAGCCGATCTGCGCGCAGGCCGCGGCGCAGCGCGCGCCGACCTCGGCCAGCGCGGCCGGATCGATGCCCGGGGCCGGCGCCTCCTCGATCACCTTCTGGTGGCGGCGCTGCAGCGAGCAGTCGCGCGCGCCCAGCCACACCGCGTGGCCATGGGCGTCGGCCAGCACCTGGATCTCGACGTGGCGCGGGTGCAGCAGGAATTTCTCGATGTAGACCTCGGGGTTGCCGAAGGCGCGGCGGGCTTCCTCGCGGGTCAGCGCCAGCGCGGGGGCGAGCTCGTCGGGCGTGCGCACCACGCGCATGCCACGGCCGCCGCCGCCGCCAGCGGCCTTGACGATCACCGGCCAGCCGATCGCTTCGGCCAGCGCCAGCAGGGCCTGCGGGTCCTCGGGCAGACCGGCGTCGGGGCCGGGCACGCAGGGCACGCCGGCCGCACGCATCGCGCGTTTGGCCGAGACCTTGTCGCCCATGGTGCGGATGCAGGCCGCCGACGGGCCGATGAAGCGCAGGCCGGCCCGCTCGACACGCTCGACGAAGCCGGCGTTCTCCGACAGGAAGCCGTAGCCGGGGTGGATGGCACCGGCGCCGCTGCGCTCGGCCGCGGCCAGGATGGCGGCGGGATCGAGATAACTGCGGGACGCAGGCGCCGGCCCGATGCAGATGGCCTCGTCGGCCTGGGCCAGCCAGGGCGCACCGCGGTCGGCCTCGGAATGCACGCAGACCACGCGCAGGCCCAGCACGCGGCAGGCCCGCAGCACGCGCAGCGCGATCTCGCCGCGGTTGGCGATCAGGACGGTGTCAAACATCGGTGGACGGCGCGATGCGCATCAGGGCCTGGCCGGCCTCGACCTCGGTGCCGCTGGCCACCAGCACCGCCTGCAGCGTGCCGGCGCATTCGGCCCGCACCTCGTTGAAGACCTTCATCGCCTCGATCGAGCACAGCAGCTGGCCGACGGCCACGGCCTGGCCCGGCTGCACGAAGGGCTCGGCGCCGGGCGCGGCCTGCAGATGGACGACGCCGTAGAGCGGGGCCTGGACCTCGTGCGGGGCGGTGGTGCGCGCCGGCGCGGACGACGGGACGGCCGGGGCGGCGCCTGCCGCCGGGACGACCGCGGCCGACGTGGCCGACACCGGCGACGCCGAAGTCGGCGCCCCGGCCGGCGCGCGGGCGACCGGCATGGCCGTACCGGCGGCGCCCGCCCGGGCGAGCCGCAGGCGCCAGCCCGCATGATGGACTTCGAGCTCGGTGAGGTCGCTGCGGGCCATCGCGTCGATGAAGGCCTGGATCTGTTCGGGCGTCATGGCAGCGTGCTGGACGGAAAAGCGAGGAGACGGGAAAAGAGGGATGCGCGGCGGACGCGACCACGGGCCGGGCCCGCCCGCGGCGACCGCGGGGCCGGCGCGCCCCGCCTCAGTTGATGGACTTCGCTTCCAGCGCGGCGACGAAGGAGCGGTCCCAGCGGCCGGCGGCGATCTCGGCCATCTGCGCCTCCTCCTTGGCCTGCTGGGCCAGCGCGGCCTCGATCAGCGCGGCGGCCTCCGACGGCGGGAAGGCCAGCAGGCCGTCGCGGTCGCCGACGATGATGTCGCCGGGGTTGACCACCATGCCGCCGACGCACACCGGCACGTTGATCTCGCCGGGGCCGTTCTTGTAGGGGCCGCGGTGGCTCACGCCGCGGGCGTAGACCGGGAAGTCGCGCTCGCCGATCTCGGCGCTGTCGCGGATCGCGCCGTCGATCACCAGGCCCGAGAGGCCCAGCATCGCCGCGCCGGCCGACATGATGCCGCCGAGCACGGCGTTGTTCAGGTCGCCGGCCGCGTCGATGACCATCACGTCGCCGGGACGGCAGAAGTCGAAGGCCCGCAGCGTGGTCAGGTTGTCGCCGCCGCGCGAGCGCACCGTCACCGCGGTGCCGACCATCGTCAGCCCGCCGGGCTTGTGGAAGGCCTGCAGGCCGATGCTGCCGGTGCCGCGGTGCAGGTTGTCGCTGAGCAGGGCCACGGCGATGCGACGCAGGCGTTCGAGATGACCGGCATCGGCCTGCGGGGCGGAAGCGAGACGGCGGGCGCCGAAGGTGCTCATCGGGATCCTTGTGCTGACAGCGGCATCCGTGCCGCCGATGCCGTGCAGCGTAGGCAGCGCCGCCCGGGCAGACAAAGACCGATTGCGTATTCCGGGATAAGAGACGCTTATGCCGAAGACCGCCGCCCAGCGGCGGCCTGCCGCCTCAGACGGCCGCCACCGCGGCCCCCGGAATGCCGGCCACCAGCTCCAGCAGGATCTCCTTGGCCGCCTGGGCCGGCTCGGACAGCGGCAGGTGATCGGACTGGCACAGCACCAGCGGCGCCTCGATCACCGGATCGATGATGCGGGCCTGCCAGGCGCCGGCCTCGACCACCAGCTGGCGCGCCAGCGAGGTCGGCACCAGCGTGGCGCCCAGGCCGTCACCGATGACGGCCGCCAGCGTGCTCACCGATTCGATCTCGGCCACCACGCGCGGCGTGATGCCGATGCTGGCGCAGGCCTCGTCGACCAGCTTGCGCATGTAGTTGTAGGCGCGCGGCAGGTAGAGCTCGTAGCCGGCGACGGCGGCCAGCGGCACCGCCTCGCCCGGGCACTCCAGGCCCTGCGGGCCGACCAGGACCAGCGACTCCCGCAGCAGCGGCAGAAAGCTCAGCCCGTGCACCGCGCTGCGACCGCCGTAGATCACGGCCAGATCCATGCGGCCGTTCATGATCAGCTCCGACAGCGTGGTGCCGTAGTTCTCGTTCAGATAGGGCACGATGCCCGGATGCCGGGTGCGCAGCGTGCGCAGCAGCGGCAGCGCCAGCGTGGCGGCCAGGGTACCGGGCGCCAGGCCGATCGACACCGAGCCCGACAGGCCGCGGCTGGCCGCGTGCATGTCGGTCACCGCCTGGTCGCACTGGCGCAGGATCAGCTGCGCGTGGCGGTAGAGCACCTTGCCGGCCTCGGTCGGCGTCACGCCGCGCTTGGTGCGCAGCAGCAGCTGCTGGCGCACCTCGCCCTCCAGCGTGGCCAGCTGCTGGCTGAGCGCCGGCTGGGCGATGTGCAGCAGGTCGGCCGCCTGCGTCAGGCTGCCCACATCGACGATCTTGACGAAGTACTTCAGGCGCCGCAGGTTCATCGGCGGATTGTCTCGCATCCATAAGACTTGCCTATCGAGGCAGAGCAAAGCCGTCTTGGCCTCGGCCGCCGGCTTTGCCTACCGTGGAGGCCCGTGCAGCTGCCTCGCCCACCCGCGGCGAGTACCGAACGTCCCATGAGCGCCCCCGTCTTCGCCTCGCGACTGCGTCGCATCAAGCCCTCGCCCAGCACCTCGGCCGCCGACCGCGCCAACGAGTTGCGCCGCCAGGGACGCTCCATCGTCAACCTCGTCGTCGGCGAGCCCGACTTCGACACGCCCGCCCACATCCGCGAGGCTGCCGCACAGGCGATGAACCGCGGCGCCACGCGCTACACGCTGATGACCGGCACGCCCGAGGTGCGCAAGGCCATCGTGGCCAAGCTCGAACGCGAGAACCAGCTGGCCTACGGTCTGGACGAGGTGATCGTCACCAGCGGGGCCAAGAGCGCGATCTACAGCCTGTTCGCCGCCACGCTGGAGGCCGGCGACGAGGTCATCATCCCGGCGCCCTACTGGGTGTCCTACCCGGACATGGTGCTGGCCTGCGACGGCACGCCCGTCACCGTGGCCTGCCCCGAGGCCGACGGCTTCAAGCTCACGCCGGCCCAGCTGGCCGCGGCCATCACGCCGCGCACGCGCTGGCTGCTGATCAACTCGCCCAGCAACCCCACCGGCGCGGCCTACACCGCCGACGAGTACCGCGCGCTGGCCGCCGTGCTGGCCCTGCACCCGCACGTGCAGGTGATGACCGACGACATCTACGAGCACATCCGCTTCGACGACAGCCGCACCGTGCACCTGCTGGAGGCCGCGCCCGAGCTGCGCGCGCGCACGCTGATCGTCAACGGCGTGTCCAAGACCTATGCGATGACCGGCTGGCGCATCGGCTGGGTGGCCGGCCCCAAGGCCTACATCCAGGCGCTGGACAAGCTGCTGTCGCAGTCCACCGGCAGCTGCTGCGCGGTCAGCCAGGCCGCCGCCGCGGCCGCGATGGACGGCGACCAGGGCTTCGTGCGCGACAGCGTGGCCGTCTACCGCCAGCGCCGCGACCGCACGCTGGCGGCGATCAACGCCATCCCCGGCCTGAGCTGCCGCGCCCCCGACGGCGCCTTCTACCTGTACGTCAACTGCGCCGGCCTGATCGGCCGCCGCGCGCCCGACGGCCGCGTGCTGGAGACCGACGGCGACGTGGTGCTGTACCTGCTCGACAGCGAGGGCGTGGCCGCGGTGGCCGGCACGGCCTATGGCCTGTCGCCCTACTTCCGCCTGTCCATCGCCACGTCGCAGGACGTGCTGGACGAAGGCTGCCGGCGCATGGCCCGGGCGGTGGCCGCCCTGGCCTGAGCCGGCCTCACTTGATGAAGCGCACCTGCTCGTTGATCTTCTGCAGGATGGGCTTCTTCTTCTCGGCGAAGCGGGCCTTGTTCTCGTCGATCAGGTTGCGGCCCTGGGTGTCGATCGAGATGATCAGCGGGCCGAACTCGCGCACGCGGTTGACCCACAGCGTCTCGGGCATGCCCAGGTCCTTCCACTGCGCATCCTCGATCGCCTCGACCTGCGTGGCCGCCAGCACCGCGCAGCCGCCCGGGAAGATCGCGTGCACCGCCTTGTTCTCGATGCAGCCGGCGGCCGTCTCGGTGCCCATGCCGCCCTTGCCGACGACCAGCTTGACGCCGGTGCGCGCGATGAACTCGCGCTCGAACTTCTCCATGCGCATGCTCGTCGTCGGGCCGATGGAGACCATCTCGTAGCTGCCGTCGTCCTTCTGCCTGACGATCGGTCCGGCGTGGAAGATGGCGCCGCCCTGCAGGTCCACCGGCAGCTCGCGGCCGAGCTCGATCAGGCGGCGGTGGGCCACGTCACGGCAGGTCACCAGGGTGCCGGTCAGGTAGACGACGTCACCGATCTTCAGGTCGGCCAGGTCCTCGTCCCTGATCGGCGTGGTCAGGATCTTCTTCTGGCTCACGGGGGTCTCGCGGGTCTCGGCTCCGGTGTTCACAGCACCACTCCTTCATGCGACAGGATCTCCCAGGACAGGTCCGCCTGGATGCGGATGCGGCCGCGCCGGTGCGCCCAGCAGCCGGTGGACACCGCCACGCCGATGGTCGACGGATGGCGGGCGGATGATTCGATGTTGACGCCCATGACGCTCGCATTGCCCGTCAGGCCCTGCGGGCCGAGGCCGACCTCGTTGAGGCCCTGCTCCAGCAGGTCCTCCATCAGCGCCGCGTTGGGGTTCGGATGGCGCGAGTCCACCGGCCGCAGGATGGCCTTCTTCGACAGCCGCGCCGCCGTCTCGGCCGAGGTCGACACGCCCACGCCGACCAGCATCGGCGGGCAGGCATTGACGCCGCGCTGGGTGATGACGTCGAACACGAACTCGGCCACGCCCTCGTAGCCCTCGCCCGGCATCAGCACCTTGGCCGCGCCGGGCAGCGTGCAGCCACCGCCGGCCATGTAGACGTCGATGATGCAGTCATCGCTCTTGGGGTCGATCTCCCAGTCCAGCCAGGGGATCTTGCTGCCGGTGTTGGTGCCGGTGTTCTTCTCGTCGAAGGTCTCGACCGCGTTGTGGCGCAGCGGGCCGCGGATGGTGGCCTCCTTCGTCGCGGCGGCCAGGATCTCCTCCAGCTCGCCCAACAGCGGAAATCGGGCGCCGGCGGTGATGAAGTACTGCACCACGCCGGTGTCCTGGCAACTCGGGCGGTCCAGCCGGTCGGCGGCCTCCTGGTTGTCCTTCATCGACTGGTAGACGGCCTTGGCCAGCGGATGGGTCTCGGCCTGGCGCAGGTCGGCCAGCTTGTGGGTCACGTCGGTCGGCAGGCGCTTGCCGATGTAGGACGTGAACTTCCACATCACGTCGGTCAGGCGCGCGACATCGGCGCGGCGGTCTTCGGAGGTCTGCATGGGGGTGTCCGTGCGGAGGGCTGGGGAGAGAAAGGGGGAGGGAGCGGTCACTCGATGACGACCTTGGCGTCCTTGACCAGACGCGCGAACTTGTCGGTCTCGCTGCGGATCTGCGCGGCCATCTGCTCGGGCGTGTTGCCGATGGGCTCGGCGCCGATCTCGGCCATGCGCTTGCGGAAGTCCGGCGACTGGATGATGCGCACCAGCTCGGTGTTGAGCCGCGCCACGATCTCCTTGGGCGTGGCCGCGGGGGCCAACACGCCGAACCAGGTGCCGATGGCGAAGCCCTTGAGGCCGGCCTCGTCCAGCGTCGGCACCTCGGGCAGGGCCGACGAGCGCCGGGCGGTGGTGACCGCCAGGGCCCTCAGTTTGCCGGCCTTGATGTGGGGCAGCACCGGCGTGACGGTGTCGAAGGACATCAGGATCTGGCCGCCCAGCAGATCGGTGGCCAGGGGCCCGCTGCCCTTGTAGGGGATGTGGCTGAACTGCGTGCCCGTCATGTTCTCGAACTGGGTGCCGATCAGGTGCTGGGCCGTGCCGTTGCCGTTGGAGCCGAAGTTGTGGGCCCCGGGCTGGGCCTTGAGCATCGCCACCAGCTCGGCCACGCTGCGCACCGGCGTGGTGGCATTGACGACCAGGACGTTGGGCACCAGCGCGATCTCGGTGACCGGCGCCAGATCCTTCTGGAAGTCGTAGGGCAGCTTGCGGTAGACCGACGGCGCGATCGTGTGGTGCACCGCACCGATCAGCAGCGTGTGACCGTCCGGCCTGGACTTGGCCACGTAGTCGGCCCCCAGCGTCGCACCGGCACCCGGCTTGTTCTCGACGATCACCGCCTGCCCCAGGCTCTGCGCCAGGCGATCGGACAGGGCGCGGGCCAGCACATCGGTGGTGCCGCCGGCCGGGAAGGGCACGATCAGGCTGACCGGCTTGGCGGGCCAGGTCTGGGCCGACGCCGGCAGCGCCAGCGCGGCGGCGCCCAGCATCGCGGACGCGGCACAGGCCTGCAGCAGACGGCGCCGGGGCGCCTGTGCGCCGCCGGCCGGGCCGGCGGACGGTTGTGGAAGAGGGGCCGGGCGGCGGCGGGCGGCGTTCATCGGTGTCTCCTGGGTGCTTCGTCGAGCGGTGTGGACGCACTGTAGAAGTGAAGCCCGCGACGCGATCACCGTCAGATTCAATCCGCTGTTAACCTCGATTCAACAATCCGGCGGCCTGGCCTGACCCCTCGCCCAGCCCCCGCCACGCACCCTGAGCGCCCCATGAGCCCACGCCCACCCCACGGCCTCGCGCCCACCGACCTGGCCTTCTTCAGCGTGCTGGGTGGCGCCGGCAGCCTGAGCGCGGCCGCACGCGAGCTCGGCGTGACCACGCCGGCCGTCAGCAAGCACCTGGCGCAGATGGAGGCCCGCATCGGCCTGCCGCTGGTGCTGCGCAGCACCCGCCGCATGAGCCTGACGCCCGAGGGCGAGCTGCTGCTGGGCCACGCCCGCCGCATCCTGGGCGAGATCGACGACGTGGCCCGGCTGCTGGGCACGGCCGGCGCCACGCCGCAGGGCCTGCTGCGCGTCAACGCCACGCTCGGCTTCGGCCGCAGCCACGTCGCCCCGCTGATCGCGCGCTTCGTGCGGCAGCACCCTCAGGTCGACATCCAGCTGCAGCTGTCGGTCAACCCGCCGCCGCTGACCGACGATGCCTTCGACGTCTGCATCCGCTTCGGCGCGCCGCCGGACGCGCGCGTGATCGCCCGCCCGATCGCCGCCAACCGGCGCCTGCTGTGCGCGGCGCCGGCCTACCTCGCACGCCACGGCGAACCCAAGGTGCCCGAGGACCTGACGCGTCACAACTGCATCGGCATCCGCCAGGGCGAGGAGGCCTACGGCGTCTGGCGCCTGAGCAGCGGCCGCGGCCGCAACGCCACCACCCACACCGTCAAGACCCGCGGCAACCTGACCACCAACGACGGCGAGATCGCCGTGGCCTGGGCCCTCGACGGCCTGGGCATCGTGATGCGCGCCGAATGGGACATCGCCCGCCACCTGGCCAGCGGCCGCCTGGTGCAGGTGCTGCCGCAACACCACACGCCCGACGCCGACATCCATGCCGTCTATCCGCAGCGGCACCAGCTGGCGGCGCGGGTGCGGGCCTTCGTGGACTTCCTGGCGCAGGAGATGCGGCCGGCGATATCCGGGCCAGGGTGAACGGAGAGCCGCACGCGACGCCGCTCACCCGGGTAACCCCGAATGCAGGCGAGGAGCGCGTCAGGCCTAAACTTAAGCCTATTGATTCACTAACGCATAAATATGCAAACAACCGAACACCCAGCGGCCCCGCTTCGACTGGACGCCGACGCGCTGAGCGCTTGGCGCGACCGGCGCCAGACCTTCGCCCGCGCCGACGCAGCCAGTCGCAAGTCCGCGCTCGACCGGTCAGCACGCCATCTGCGCCAGCAAGTGCTGCACACCATCCATGCCGCAGGGCTGGGTCATGTGGGCGGCGACCTGTCAGTGGCCGACATCCTGACCACGCTGTTCGAGGGCGTCATGACACTGGATCCGCAGCGTCCCGACTGGGAGGAACGCGATCGCTTCATTCTCAGCAAGGGTCACTGCGCAGCCGCGCTTTACGGAACGCTGGCGGCCTGCGGCTTCTTCAGTGCCGAGCGGCTCGCGCACTTCGCCGCTGACCTCTCGCCGCTGAACGGCCACCCGAACCGCAACAAGATCCCGGGCGTCGAGACCAACACCGGCCCGCTCGGCCACGGCCTTCCGGTCGGCGTGGGCTGCGCCACGGCCGCGCAGATGGCGGGGCAGGCTTGGCGCACCTACGTCGTGCTCGGCGACGGTGAGTTGCAGGAAGGCAGCAACTGGGAGGCTGCGATGTACGCGGCCCATCGCAAGCTGGACAACTTGGTGGCCATCGTCGACCGCAACCGACTGCAGCAAGGCCTGCCGACCGAGGAGACCAACACGCTGGAGCCGCTGGCCGACAAGTGGCGCGCCTTCGGCTGGCAGGTGCACGAGGTCGACGGACACGACACCGCGGCCCTGTACGAGGCCTTCACCACGCCGCATCCGGGCCAGCCCCGCGCGGTGATCGCCCACACCGTCAAGGGCAAGGGCGTGTCCTTCATGGAGAACGGCGTCGAGTGGCACCACAAGGTACCCAGCGACGCGCAATACCAGGCCGCACTGGCCGAACTCGGCGAGGCGTGAACCCACCATGAGCAAGGCAGACAACTCCGTCGGCTTCGACTGCCGCCAGGCCTTCGCGGACGAACTGACCGCGCTGGCCGCGGCCGATCCACGCATCGTGGCCGTGTGCAACGACTCGGTCGGCTCCAGCAATCTGGGCGGCTTCCGCAAGGCCTATCCGGACCGCGTGATCAACGTCGGCATCGCCGAGCAGAACATGGTCGGCGTGGCCGCCGGCCTGGCCAACGGCGGCTACAAGCCTTTCGTCTGCGCCGCCTCGCCCTTCCTGACCGGCCGGGCGCTGGAGCAGATCAAGGCCGACATCGTCTACGCCGGCTTCCCCGTCGTGCTGTGCGGCATGAGCCCGGGCATGGCTTACGGCGAACTGGGGCCGACCCACCACTCGATCGAGGATCTGGCCTGGATGCGCGCCACCGGCGACCTGACCATCGCCGTACCGGCCGACCCGGCGCAGACCCGTGCCGTGCTGCGCTTCGCCGCCGCATCCGAGAAGCCGATCTTCTTGCGCGTGGGCCGTCACAAGGTGCCGGCGGTGATGCCCGACGACACCGCCTTCACGCCCGGTCACGCCCATGTGCTGCGCGAGGGCTCGGACGTGACGCTGCTGGCCATCGGCACGATGGTCTCCCGCGCCCTGGCCGCAGCCGACCACCTGGCCGCCGAGGGCGTGCAGGCCCGCGTCATCAACGCCTGCTCGGTCAAGCCGCTGGACGAGGCCCTGGTGCTGACCGCCGCCCGCCAGACCCGTGGCCTGGTGACGGTGGAAGAAGGCGTGCTGCACGGCGGCCTGGGATCGGCCGTGGCCGAACTGCTGGCGCAGCAGCACCCGACGCCCATGCGCATGCTGGGCGTGGACCGGCTGGCACCCACCGGCAGCACGAACTTCCTGCTGGCGCACTTCGGCCTCACCGACGACGGCATCGCCCGCGCCGCCCGCGAACTGCTGGCCGGCACGGCACGGTGAGCAGCGCCCTCCCTTCCCTCGCCCAGACCCACGCGACGACCATGCCCACACCGCCCCCCGCCCGCCGCGCGACGCCCGTCGCCGTGCTGGCCATCGACCAGGGCACCAGCGCCACCAAGTGCGTGCTGGTGGCCGATGATGGCCGCATCGTGGCCAAGGCCAGTGCCGCGCTCGGCGAGCGCTATCCCGAGCCCGGCTGGGTCGAGCAGGACGCCGAAGCCGTCTGGGACAGCGTGCGTTCGGCCGTCGCGCAGTGCCTGGCCCTGGCGCCGGACGTCCCGGTCCGGGCCGTGGGCCTGAGCACGCAGCGCGAATCGGCGCTGGTGTGGCGGCGCGCCGACGCACAGGCGCTGACGCCACTGCTGAGCTGGCAGGACCGGCGCACCGTGGCCCTGCGCGACACGCTGGCGGCCCGCGAGGGCGTCGAGGCCTTCGTGCGCGACCGCTCGGGCCTGCCGCTCGACCCGATGTTCTCGGCCCTGAAGCTGCGCTGGCTGCTCGACCGCATCGATCCGCAACGCACCCAGGCCGCCTCCGGCGCCTGGTGCGTGGGCACGGTGGACGCCTTCGTGCTGGCCCGGCTGGGCGCCGAGGGCGTGATCGAGGCCGGCAATGCGTCGCGCACCCAGCTGCTGGACGTAGCGCGCGGCGCATGGGATGCGGAACTGCTGGCGCTGTTCGACATTCCGGAAGCGGCCCTGCCGCGTGTGGTGCCCTCGATCCGGTCGCATGCCGAGGCCGGTGCCCTGCATCCGCGCCTGGCCGGCGTGCCGGTGACGGCGGTGATGGCCGACTCCCATGCCGCACTGTTCGCCCACGGTGCCCGTGCCCCGGGCGAGGTCAAGGCCACCATGGGCACCGGCTCCTCGGTGATGGGCCTGACGGATGGCAGCCGCGCCGCCCACCCCGGCCTGTGTCGCACCATCGCCTGGGATCTGGGCGCGCCGGGCGGCGACCACGGTCCGGTGCAGGCCCTGGAGGGCAACATCCGCGCCGCCGGCGCCACCTTGCGCTGGGCGGCCGATCTGTTCGGCCTCGACAGCGAACAGGCCGCCGAGATCGCCGCCCGCCACAGCGCCGCCGGCCTCGCCCTGGTGCCCGGCTTCACCGGACTGGGCGCCCCCTGGTGGGACAGCCACGCCGTCGGCCTGATCAGCGGCCTGACGCTGGCCACCGATCGCGGCGCCCTGCTGGCCGCGGCGGTCGACGCCATCGCCCACCAGGTGGCCGACGTACTGGCCGCCATGGACGCCAGCGTGGACGGCATCGGCTGCCTGCGGGTCGATGGCGGCCCCTCACGCAACGCGGCGCTGCGCGCCATGCTGGCCGGCTGCATCGACCGCCCGGTCGTCTACTGCGCCGATGCCGAGCTGTCGGCACTCGGCGTGGCCCATGCCGCCGGCCTGGGCATCGGTCTGTGGAGCGCCGAGGCTGTGCTGGCCCTGCCGCGCGAGCAGCAGACCACCGCCCCCGACCAGGACGCGGCCACCCGCGCCCGGATCACCACCGCGCGCCGCCACTGGGCCCGCGCCGTCGCCCAGGCGCGCCTGCGCGGATGAGCCCCGGCACGCCACCGCGGGCCGCGCCCCGCCCACCATCGCCCTTGGAATCCCCGATGTCCACCGCATCCTCTCACAGCACCTCCCCCGACGGCCTGGCCCCGGTGGCCACATCCGTCAACCCGGTCTCCGGCTTCGCCTGGCGCGATCACCTAATAGGCCATGTCCCGGCCATCAGCCTCGTCGTGCTGTGCCTGGGCTTCGCGCTCGCCACCGACACCTTCTGGTCGATCCGCAACCTGCTCAATGTCATCGACCAGCTCACCGTGCTGGGCATCATGGCCCTGGGCATGACGGCGGTCATCGTCACCGGCGGCATCGACCTGTCTGTGGGCTCGGTGCTGGCGCTGTCGATGATGGTGATGGGCTGGCTGTCCAACGTGATGGGCCTCCCGATGCCACTAGCGATGATGGCCGCCCTCATCGTCGGTCTGGCCTGCGGCCTGGGCTCGGGCCTGCTGATCACTCGAGCCAACCTGCCGCCCTTCATCGCCACGCTGGCGACCATGTCCATCGGGCGCGGCTTGGCCAACATGGTCACCGACGGCACGCAGATCGTCGGTTATCCCGACTGGTTCTCGGCCCTGTCGATCAACCGCCACATGGGCTTCCTGTCGGTGACGGTGCTGCTGTTCATCCTGCTGACCATCGCCGCCAGCCTGTTCATGACCTACCGCGCCGCCGGCCGATCGCTGTACGCCATCGGCGGCAGCGCCGAGGTGGCCCGCCTGGCCGGCATCCCGGTCAAGCGCGTGACGCTGTGGACCTACGGCGTGTGCGGCATGCTGGCCGGCCTGGCCGGCGTGGTGATGTCCACCCGCCTGGACTCGTCGCAGCCCAGCGGCGGCCTCGGCTACGAACTCGACACCATCGCTGCGGTGGTGATCGGCGGGGCCAGCCTGTCGGGCGGCGTCGGCACCATCTGGGGCACGCTGATGGGCGTGCTGACGATCGGCGTGCTGCGCAACGGCCTGAACCTGATGGGCGTCTCGCCCTTCGTCCAGCAGATCGTCATCGGCGCGGTCATCGTGCTGGCGGTCGCCCTCGACGCGAACAAGCGCAAGGTCTGAGGCCACCTGCTTCCCGTGTTTCTTCCCTGACGCCATCGGCGCCATTTCCCACCACGTCCTCACATCATTCCAGGAGACAACGATGCGCACCACCTTCCACAAGATAGCCCTCGTCGCCGGCGCCGCCGCGATCGCCTTCAGCGGCGCCGCCCAGGCGCAAGGTCAGGGCAAGAAGATCGGCCTGGCCGTGGCCAACCTGCAGGCCGAATTCTTCAACATGATCAAGCAGTCGATCGAGGCCTACGGCAAGCAGAAGGGCTATACCGTGGTCACCGTCGACGCCAAGGGCGACGCCACCACGCAGGTCAACCAGATCCAGGATCTGCTGACGCAGAAGATCGACGCCCTGATCTACATCCCGGCCGGCGCGACCGCTGCCGCCGTGCCGGTCAAGGCCGCCCGTGCGGCCGGCATCCCGGTGGTCAACGTCGACCGCAATGCCGATGGCGCGCCCGGCGACACCTTCATCCACGGCGAATCGCTGAAGGCCACCCGCGAGCTGGGCGAATGGGTCTGCAAACAGACCGGCGGCAAGGGCAATGCCGTGATCATCCACGGCCAGAAGGGCACGACACCCGAGATCGACCGCACCAAGGGCTTCATGGAGGGCATCAGCAAGTGCCCCGGCATCAAGGTCACGCAGGAGCAGTTCACCGAGCGCTGGGCCGCCGACGAGGGCAACAAGATCGCCCAGGACATGCTGCAGCGTGATCCGTCGGTCAGCATCATCTTCGGCCAGGCCGACGGCATCGCGCTCGGCGCGGCGCAGGCGGTCAAGCTGGCCAAGCCGGGCCACAAGGTGTGGGTCGTCGGCTACGACGGCGACATCGGCGGGCTGAAAGCGGTGCAGAGAGGTGGCCTGGACGCCACCGTCACCCAGCCCACCTTCACGATGGGTCGCATGGCGGTGGACGCCGTGACCGACCTGCTGGCCGGCAAGAAGCCGCCGGCCGACCAACCCAAGGACGGCGTGCTGACCACCAAGGACAACGTCGCCAAGTTCCTGAAGGCCCACCCCTGATGGTCGCCGGCACTCTCTCCCCACAGCACGCCTTCGACACCATGTCCACACCGACCGCATCCTCCGCAGGCCCCATGACCGCGCAGCACGACGGCCTCGTGCTGCGCGGCATCGGCAAGACCTACGGCACCGTCAACGTGCTGCGTGGTGTCGACCTGGACGTGCGACCGGGCGAGCTGGTGGCGCTGCTGGGCGAGAACGGTGCCGGCAAGTCCACGCTGTCGTCGGTGATCGCCGGGCTGGTGCAGCCCGACGACGGCGCACGCATGGCCTGGCGCGGTCGGACCTATGCGCCGCGCTCGCCGGCCGACGCGCTGGCCGCAGGCATCGGGCTCATCCACCAGGAAATGCGCCTGCTGCCCGAGCTGACCATTGCCGAGAACATCTTCATCGGCCGCTGGCCGATGCGCGGTGGCCGGGTCGACCGCGCAGCGATGGCCGAACGCGCCGGCGTGCAGTTGCAGCGCCTGGGTCTGCAGGTCTCTCCGCTGCGCAAGGTCGGCACGTTGTCGATCGCACAGCAGCAGCAGGTCGAGATCGCCAAGGCGCTGACGCTGGAGGCCCGGCTGCTGATCCTGGACGAGCCGACGGCCGCCCTCGGCGACGAGGAAACCGATCGCCTGTTCGAGCAGGTGCACCGCCTGAAGGCCGAGGGCGTCTCCTTCATCTACGTCAGCCACCGACTGGCCGAGATCGCCCGCATCGCCGACCGCATCGTCGTGCTGCGCGACGGCCGCCAGGTGGCATCGCACGATCATGCGCAGGTGCCGCCCGCGCAGCTGGTGCGTGACATGGTGGGACGCAGTGTCGACCGCCTGTTCCCGCACATCGACGCACCGGCCACCGACGCACCTGTCGCACTGCGCGTGCAGGGCCTGGCCGCACCTGACGGACGCTTCCGCGACATCAGCTTCGAGGTCCGTAGCGGCGAGGTCTTCGGCTTGGCTGGCATCGTCGGCGCAGGGCGGACCGAGGTGGTGCGGGCGATCGCCGGCGTCGACCCGCTGGCCACCGGTACGGTCGAGGTCGACGGCCACGCCGTGCGCCTGCGCTCGCCGGCCGACGCCATCGCTGCCCAGCTGGTGCTGGTGCCCGACGACCGCAAGGCGCTCGGTGTGGTGCTGCCGCACTCCATCGCCGACAACATCGCCTACAACAACCTCGACCAGGTCGCGCCCGGCGGCTGGCTGCGGCCGCAGCGCACGCTGTCCTTCGCCCAGCAGCTGATCCAGCGCCTGGGCGTCAAGGGCCGGCCGCAGCAGGCCGCCGGCGCGCTGTCGGGCGGCAACCAGCAGAAGGTGGTGATCGCCAAGTGGCTGGCCCGCTCGCCACGGGTGATCATCTTCGACGAGCCCACCCGCGGCATCGACGTCGGCGCCCGCGCCGCCATCTACGAGGTGGTGGCCGAGATGGCCCGCGCCGGACTGGCGGTGGTGGTGGTCAGCTCCGACCTGGACGAGGTGCTGGGCCTGTCGCACCGGGTGATGGTCATGGCCCGTGGCCGCAACCAGGGCGTGCTGTCGCGCGAACAGGCCAGCAGCGCCCGGGTGATGGAGCTGGCCGTCGCATGAGCCGATTGGACCGTCATCGGGCGACCTGCTGCCAGAATCCCGTCTGCCATGGCCCGACCCTCACTGCGCTCTTCCGCGACCCCCGACCAGATCCGGCTGACCACCCGCGTGGCCAGCCTGTACTACGAGCACGGCCATGGCCAGGTGCAGATCGCCGAACAGCTGGGCATCACGCAGACCCGTGTCTCGCGCCTGCTCAAGCAGGCCGAGCAACTGGGCATCGTGAAGATCACGGTGCATGTGCCGGCCGGTGTGCATGCCGGACTGGAGCAGGCACTGGAGCAGCGCTATGGCCTGGACGAGGTGATCGTCGTCGAGGTGCCGGACGTCGAGTCGCTGAGCAACGAACAGCTCAACCAGGTGCTGGCCACGCCGGTGGCGGCTTACCTGGAACTGATGTTGCCGGGCTTCCGCAGCGTAGGCGTGTCCTCCTGGAGCTCGGCACTGCTGGCGGCCGTCAACCAGATGCGTCCGTGCTCTCCGGGGGAGACGCAGCGGATCGTTCAGGTGGTCGGCGGTCTGGGCATGGCGAGCGCGCAGGTCTTCGCCACCCGGCTGACCGAACGGCTGGCCGAGCTGACGCGCAGCGAGGCCGTGTTCATGCTGGCGCCCGGCGTGATCGGCACGCTGGAGGCCAAGGCCGCCATGCTGACCGACCCGGCCTGCCGCCAGGCGCTGGAACGTTTCGACGATCTGTCAGCCCTGCTGATGGGCGTCGGTGCCATTCCACCCTCACGCATGCTGCGCGAGAGCGGCAACGTTTTCAGCGATCAGGATCTGGCCGATCTGCAGGCAGCAGGAGCCGTAGGCGACGTCTGCATGCGCTTCTACGACGCACAGGGCAAACATCTGGCCACGCCTTTCGACGAGCGCGTGCTGGGCATCGGCGCCGATCAGATCCTGCGCACGCGCCGGCGCATCGGCGTGGCTGGCGGGCCGCGCAAGTTCGAGGGCATCCGCGGCGCCTTGCGCGGCCGCTGGGTGACGACCCTCATCACCGACCTGGCCACGGCCGAACGGCTCGAAGCAGAGCCCTGACGCCATGGCGGCCGGCACGGACATCCGCCCGGCCCTCTCCCTTGTCCCAACGATCGCACGCCAGCACCCGAAGCTGAAGCGTGGCGCGGACGCGCGCGCGTCCGCCTGACCTTTCACCAGAGGAGACACCATGAACCTGAACCTCTTTTCCCTGCAGGGCGAGATCGCCTTCGTCACCGGCGCCGGCAGCGGCATCGGCCAACGCATCGCCATCGGCCTGGCCCAGGCAGGCGCCGATGTCGCCTGCGTCGACCAAGGTGGCAGCACCGGCCTGACCGACACCGTGGCACAGATCCGCCAGGCTGGCCGTCGGGCGCTGGCTCTGCAGGCCGACGTGACCGAGGCCGCGCAGATCGGCGAGGCGGTGTCCGCCGCCGAAGCGCAGCTGGGCGCCATCGGCGTGGCCGTCAACGCCGCCGGCATCGCCAACGCCTGTGCCGCCGAGGAGATGGGCGAAGCGCAATGGCAGCGCGTGATGAAGGTCAACGTCGACGGCGTATTCCTGTCCTGCCAGGCGCAGGCTCGCGTGATGCTGCCGCGCAAGAAGGGCAGCATCATCAACATCGCGTCGATGTCCGGCAGCATCGTCAACCGCGGGCTGCTGCAGGCGCACTACAACGCCAGCAAGGCCGCCGTCATCCACATGAGCAAGAGCCTGGCGATGGAATGGAGCGACCGCGGCGTGCGCGTCAACACCATCAGCCCGGGCTACACCGCCACGCCGATGAACCTGCGCCCCGAGGTGGCCGAGCAGGTCAAGATCTTCGAACGGGACACCCCGATGGGCCGTATGGCCTCACCCGACGAGATGGTGGGGCCGGCCGTGTTCCTGGCCAGCCGGGCCGCGTCCTTCTGCACCGGCGTCGACCTGATCGTCGACGGCGGCTTCGTCTGCTGGTGAGCATCGGGAGAACGGACATGAATCCTCGTTTCGAAGGCAAGGTCGTCGTCATCACCGGCGGCAGCCGTGGCATCGGCCTGGGGATCGCGCAACGCTTTGCGCGGGAGGGGGCCAAGGTCTGCGTGGCGGCCAACGAGCCGCTGGTGCACGAGGCCGCGGCGGCGCTGCGCGCCGAGGGTGCGCAGGCCATCGGCGTGCAGCTGGACGTGACCTCGGCCGCTGAGGTGAAGGCGCTGTACGCCCGGGTGGCGGCCGAACTGGGCGAGGTCGACATCTCGGTGCAGAACGCCGGCGTCATCACCGTCGCCCGGCTGGAGGAGCTCACCGAGGCCGATTGGGACAAGATCATGGCGGTGAACACCAAGGGCGTGTTCCTGTGCTGCCAGGAGGCGGCCGTGCGCATGCGTGCCGCCGGCAAGCGGGGCCGGCTGATCAACACCGCCAGCGGCCAGGCCCGCCAGGGCTTCATCTACACGCCGCACTACGCGGCCAGCAAGTTCGGCGTGGTCGGCATCACGCAGAGCCTGGCCAAGGAACTGGCGCCCACCGGCATCACCGTCAACGCTTTCTGCCCCGGCATCATCACCACCGACATGTGGGCCTACAACGACGCGGCCTGGGGCAAGCTGCTGGGCGACTATCAACCGGGCGAGCTGATGGCCGAGTGGGTCAAGGGCATCCCGATGGGCCGAGCCGGCACCGGCGAGGACGTGGCCGGCCTCGTCACCTTCCTGGCCAGCGAGGATGCGGCCTACATCACCGGGCAGACGATCAACGTCGACGGCGGGATGTTCATGTCCTGACGGCGATCGGGCGGCATGGTCGCCCGCCGCAGGGGCGTGCCCATCCGGCATGCGGCGGGCCCGCAAGGGGGCGGCACCCGCCGAGCAGCGCCGGCCCATGTCCTTTCACGCCCCCTGCCGCATTCGTCTCATCCCACCCCGCCGCGACTGACACACCCTGACATCGTTTGACACGCCCCGCCCCGGGCCGCCCCCGGAACAGGGTCCGGCGCGGCTAGGCTGCAGGCCCTGCGCACCGCCGCCGTCCCGGCGGCCGTCGCCCCCGCCCCTGCCCCCGCCTGCGCCCATGCAACGCCTGCTCGTCTTCCAATCCCTCTGGGCGCTGGAGCGCCGCCACACCGACGGCCACGAGCCCACGCTGGAGGAGAACCTGCAGCGCGTGCACGCCGCCGGCTACGACGGCCTGAGCTTCTCCGTCTCCGCGCCGCACACGCCGGCCGGCCAGGCCCATGCCGCACGCGTGGCCACGCAGGCGCACGCGCTCGGTCTGGCGCTGGAGATGCAGTGCTTTCCGAAGACGGTGGACGAGCTGGCGCCCGCGCTGGAGCTGGCCGTCCGCCACCGTGTGCACCACCTGGACGTGCAGCCCGACGTGCGCCCGCGCGACCTGAAGGAGGCCGTGCGCCTGGTCGACGGCTGGCGCCGCCTGGCCGCGCAGGCGCCGGTCGAGGTGCTGATCGAGACCCACCGGGACCGGCTGACGACCGACCTGTACGCGACGCTGGACCTGCTGGACTGCTTTCCCGATCTGCGCCTGCTGGGCGACCTGTCGCACTTCCTCGTCGGGCGTGAGTTCGCCTGGCCGGTCTCCGACGAGAACCATGCCTACATGCAGCGCATCCTGGACAACTGCTGGGCCTTCCACGGTCGCGTGGCCAGCCGCGAGCAGGTGCAGGTGGAGGTGTCCTTCGCCTGCCACCAACCGTGGGTGGAGCTGTTCAAGCTCTGGTGGCGGCGCGGCTTCCAGTCCTGGCGGCAACGCGCCGGGGCCGACGACACGCTCGCCTTCGTCTGCGAGTTGGGCCCCAAGCCCTATGCCATCGTCGGGCCCGACGGCAACGACCTGAGCGACCGCTGGCAGGACGCGCTGATCCTGCGCCAGATCGCCCGCGAGCTGTGGGCGGAGGTCTGCGCACCGGCTGACCCGTCCGCCTCAGCCGGCTGAAGCCCGGCGGGCGGGTCCGCCCGGGCACTCGGGCCGCTCAGGCCGCCTATATTCCGGCACCGGCCTCCCCAAGGTCCTGTTCCCTCAACCCTGCACACCCCTCCGACATGAAGACCCAAGCAGCCGTGGCCTGGAAGGCCGGCCAACCCCTGACCATCGAGACCGTCGACCTGGACGGCCCGCGCCACGGCGAGGTGCTGGTCGAGATCAAGGCCACCGGCATCTGCCACACCGACTACTACACCCTCAGCGGCGCGGACCCCGAGGGCATCTTCCCCTCCATCCTCGGCCATGAGGGCGCCGGCGTGGTGGTGGACGTGGGCCCGGGCGTGACCAGCCTGAAGAAGGGCGACCACGTCATCCCGCTCTACACGCCGGAATGCCGGCAGTGCAAGTTCTGCCTGAGCCGCAAGACCAACCTCTGCCAGCTGATCCGCGGCACGCAGGGCAAGGGCCTGATGCCCGATGCCACCAGCCGCTTCTCGATCGACGGCAAGCCCATCTTCCACTACATGGGCACCAGCACCTTCGCCAACCACACGGTGGTGCCCGAGATCGCGCTGGCCAAGATCCGGTCCGACGCGCCCTTCGACAAGGTCTGCTACATCGGCTGCGGCGTGACCACCGGCCTGGGCGCGGTGCTGTTCACCGCCAAGGTGGAGGCCGGCGCCAACGTCGTCGTCTTCGGCCTCGGCGGCATCGGCCTGAACGTGATCCAGGGCGCCAAGATGGTGGGCGCCGACAAGATCATCGGCGTCGACCTGAACCCCGGCCGCGAGGCGATGGCCCGCCAGTTCGGCATGACGCACTTCCTGAATCCCAAGGACATCGAGGCCGCCGGCGGCAACATCGTCGACGCTGTTCAGCAGCTGACCGACGGCGGCGCCGACTACAGCTTCGAGTGCATCGGCAACACCAAGGTCATGCGCCAGGCGCTGGAGTGCACGCACAAGGGCTGGGGCCGCAGCATCATCATCGGCGTGGCCGAGGCCGGTGCCGAGATCTCCACCCGCCCCTTCCAGCTGGTGACCGGCCGCAAGTGGGAAGGCTCGGCCTTCGGCGGCGCCCGCGGCCGCACCGACGTGCCCAAGATCGTCGACTGGTACATGGAGGGCAAGATCAACATCGACGACCTGATCACCCACAAGCTCAAGCTGGCCGACATCAACGAGGGCTTCGCGCTGATGAAGCGCGGCGAGTCGATCCGCGCGGTCGTCGAGTTCTGAGGCAGGGCGGCGCACCATGGCCCTCGACGAACTCGAACTGATCAGCGAGCACGCCTGCTTCGGCGGCGTGCAGCGCTTCTACAAGCACGCCTCGCGCGAGATCGGCCTGCCGATGCGCTTCGCGCTGTTCCTGCCGCCGCAGGCCCGCGCCGGCGCCCGCGTGCCGCTGCTGACGTACCTCGCGGGCCTGACCTGCACCGAGGAGACGGCGACGATGAAGGCTGGCGCCCAGCGCCTGGCCGCCGAGCTGGGCCTGGCCCTGCTGATGCCCGACACCAGCCCGCGCGGCGCCGGCGTGGCCGGCGAGGCCGAGTCCTGGGACTTCGGCGTCGGCGCCGGCTTCTACCTGGACGCCACCCAGGCGCCCTGGGCCGGCCACTGGCGCATGGAGAGCTACCTGCTGCGCGAGCTGATCGACGGCGTGTGCACAACCTTCGACCTCGACGGCCAGCGCCTGGGCCTGACCGGCCACTCGATGGGCGGCCACGGCGCCCTGACGCTGGCGCTGCGCCATCCCGGCCGCTTTGCCAGTGTGTCGGCCTTCGCGCCGATCTGCGCGCCCACCCGCTGCCCCTGGGGCCACAAGGCCTTCACCGGCTACCTCGGCGCCGACACGGCCGCCTGGGCGGCCCACGACGCCAGCGCGCTGATGGCCGCGCAGCAGACCGCGCCCTACCCCGGCGGCATCCTCGTCGACCAGGGCCTGGCCGACAAGTTCCTGGCCGAGCAGCTGCACCCCGAGGCCTTCGAGGCCGCCTGCGCCCAGGTCGGCCAGCCGCTGACGCTGCGCCGGCACGCCGGCTACGACCACGGCTACTACTTCATCGCCAGCGTCATCGACGACCACCTGCGGCACCATGCTGCGGCCCTGGTGGGCTGAGCGGCGCTGTCGATCGACGCGGCCCGGCCGACCTGCGACAGGCACCTGGCCGGGCCGTTCAGGCCCAGGCGATCGCCTGCGTCGATCCGCCCGTACCGTGACAACCGACCCGAACACGCCCCGCCCCACAGGCCCGCGCGCCCCGCCTCCCGTGGCCCCGGCGCCGACGCCGCCCCTGCCAGAGCTGGCGCCGGCCGACCGGACGAGCGCCGGGGACTGGACGCGCGGGGCGCTGGCCTGGATCGCCGGTGCGTCGGCGGCCTCGGTGCTCGACGGCCAGGCCGATCTGGGCAGCCAGGCCCTGCCTCTGGTGCTGGCCGGCGCCCTCGCCAGCCTGTGGTGGCCGGGCTGGGCGGCGGCCATGGCCTGCGCCGCGGCGGTGGCCGCCTTCAACTGGACCTTCGTACCGCCGCGCGGCAGTCTGCAGGTCAGCCTCGGGCGGGATGCGGTGCTGCTCGCCGTCATGCTGGCCGTCAGCCTCGGCGCCGCCTGGGGCGTGGCGCGGCAGCGCCGCCTGACATCCCGCCTGAGGCTGCACGCGGCACAGGTGCGGCAGCTCTACCGCCTGTCGGCCGCGCTGCGCGAGGCCGAGGACACGCCCGCCGTGTGCGCGGCCCTGACGGCCGCACTGCGCTCCGCAGCCCCAGACCGGCCCGCCGACACCGGGCCGGTCGTGGTGCCGGCGGCGTGGCTCACGGACGACCTGGCCCCCGGCCCCGCTGCCGCCCCCCTGCTGGCCGACCTCTCGCCGGACCAGCGCAGCGGCTTGGCCCTGTGCATCCGTCAAGGCCAGGCCCTGGGCCCGGGCACCGGGCGCTACGAGACCCAGCACGACCTCTACCTCCCGGTACGCGGGCCGCAGAGCGTGAACGCCGCCGTGCTGCTGCGGCGACCCGCAGGCATCCGGCGGCCCGATCCGGGCGCCACCGAGCCCGCAGCGTGGCGCGCGCGCCGCGAGCAGGCCGAAGCCCTGTGCGATCTGGCGGGCGAGGCGCTGGAGCGGCTGCAGGCCGCCGAGGCTGCACGTCAGGCCCGACGCCAGGCCGAGGCACACGCGCTGCGCGGCACCTGGCTGGCGGCCGTCGCCCACGATCACCGCACACCGCTGGCCACCATCGTCAGCGCGGCCTCATCACTCGCCACCCAGGGCGAGCGGCTGAGCCCGACGCAACGTCAGCGCCTGGCCGAGACCATCGTCGACGAGGCAGGCCAGCTGGCGCGCCTGACCGACAACGCGCTGCAGCTGACCCGGCTCGATGGCACCGCCGATGCCGCCGTGGCCGGCGCCGCCCTGACCCGCGACTGGGAATCCCTGGAGGAGCTGACCGGCGCCGTGCTGCGGCGGGTGCGCACGCGCGACCCGGCCCGCCGCGTGCACGCCCGGCTGGCCGGACCGCTGCCGCTGATGCGCTGCGACGGCGTGCTGCTGGTGCAGCTGATGGAGAACCTGATCGACAACGCCCTCAAGTACAGCCCGCCCGAAGCGCCGGTGGAGCTGCTGTGCCGCCGGCAGGGCGAGCAGGTGCTGATCGCCGTGCGCGACCGCGGACCGGGCATCCCGGCCGGCGAGCGTGCACGCCTGCTGCAGCCCTTCGAGCGCGGGCCCGACGCGCGCCGCGCCGGCGTGCGCGGCGCCGGGCTCGGTCTGGCGCTGGCCCAGGCCGTGGCCCGGGCCCACGGCAGCACGCTGCGGCTGCGCGCCCGTGGCCACGGTGGCACCAGCGCCGAGCTGCTGCTGCCGGTGCAGCCATCCCCGCCGACCATCGCGGGGGACGAGGAGGCCGCCACATGACACCCGGACTGCGCGTCCTGCTGGTCGAGGACGACACCGAGCTGCGCCAGACCCTGCGCGACGTGCTGACGGTCGAAGGTTATGTCGTGGCCACGGCCGCGAGCCTGGCCGATGCACTGGCGCAGATCGGCCAGGCCCTGCCGCAACAGCCATTCGACCTCGTGCTGCTGGACCTGGGGCTGCCCGACGGCGACGGCGCCGACGTGCTGCACCGCGTGCGCCGGCAGGTGAGCTGGCCGGTGATCGTGATCTCGGCCCGGCAGGACGACGGCCAGAAGATCACGCTGCTGGATGCTGGCGCCGACGACTACCTCGTCAAGCCCTTCAGCGCCGGCGAGCTGCTGGCGCGCATGCGCGTGGCCCTGCGCCACCGCGGACGCAGCGTGACGGCCGCACAGACGCACTGGCGGCGCGACGGCATCGAGGTGGACCTGCAACGACGCGGCGTGCTGCGCGACGGCCAGCCCCTCCACCTGACGCCCAAGGAATACGCGCTGCTGGCCCTGCTGGTGCGCAGCGCCGGCCAGGTGCTGACCCACCGGCAGCTGCTGAGCCAGGTCTGGGGCGCCGAACACGTGCACGACACCCACTACCTGCGCCTGTACATGGCTCAACTGCGCGCCAAGCTGGAGACCGATCCGGCCGATCCCCAGCTGCTGCTGACCGAAACGGGTGTCGGCTACCGGCTGGCCGAGGGTCAGTGACACCCCATGGCGGCGGATCCTTATGCGATCCCTACACCCGCAGGACCATGCTGCGGCCATCGCAACAGCCGGTGCCTTCGATGGTCTCCTCTCCCGCCCCGCAATCCGCGGCCACGTCCGCCGCAGGCCTGGTGCCTGCCGGCGCCGCCGCGAACACCCACGGCAGCCGACGGCAGGGGCTGGCCGCCCTGACACTGGGCGCCATCGGTGTGGTCTACGGCGACATCGGCACCAGCCCGCTGTACACCGTCAAGACGGTGTTCCGGCCCGAGAGTGGCCTGACGCTGACGCCCGAGCACCTGATCGGCGCGATCTCCACCATCCTGTGGGCGCTGATGCTGGTGGTGACGCTGAAGTACGTCGTCCTGATCCTGCGCGCCGACAACCGCGGCGAGGGCGGCGGCCTGGCGTTGACGGCCCTCGCCGCCGCCGCCGTCACGGGCCGCCCGCGGCTGCGCGCCTTGCTGCTGCTGCTGGGTGTGTTCGGCGCCACGCTGTTCTACGGCGACAGCGTGATCACGCCCGCCGTCTCGGTGCTGGGTGCGATGGAGGGCCTGCAGGTGATCTCGCCGGATCTGGCGCCCTGGGTGGTGCCCGGCAGCGTGACGGTGCTGCTGGGGCTGTTCGCGGTGCAGCGGCTCGGCACGGCGGTGGTCGGCCGCTTCTTCGGTCCGGTCATCGTGCTGTGGTTCGTCGTCCTGGGCGCCGTGGGCGTGCACCACATCGTGCAGCAACCGGCCATCCTGGCGGCCCTCAACCCCTGGCATGCGGTGCAGTTCATGACGGAACGCGGCCCGCAGCTGCTGCTGACGGTGGGCGCCGTGGTGCTGGCACTGACCGGCGCCGAGGCGCTGTACGCCGACATGGGCCACTTCGGCCGCAAGCCGATCCGCCTGGCCTGGAGCGGCCTGGTGCTGCCGTCGCTGGCGCTCAACTACATGGGCCAGGGCGCGCTGCTGATGGGCGACCCGGCCGCGCTGGAGAACCCCTTCTTCCGCCTGTTTCCCGAGGCCGGGCTGCTGCCTGCGGTGGTGCTGGCCACGCTGGCGGCCATCATCGCCTCACAGGCGGTGATCTCGGGCGCCTACTCGATGACGCGCCAGGCCATCCAGCTCGGCTACCTGCCACGCATGGCGATCCGCCACACCTCGGCAGCCGAGGCCGGACAGATCTACGTGCCGGCCGTCAACGCCGCGCTGCTGCTGGCCGTGGTGGCCGCGGTGCTGCATTTCGGAAGTTCGGAGGCGCTGGCCGCGGCCTACGGCATCGCGGTGACGCTGACCATGCTGATCACCACGCTGCTGACCGCCGTCGTCGCCCGCCAGTGCTGGGGCCTGCCGTGGGCGGTGGTGCTGCCGGGTGCGGCCGCCTTCCTCGCGCTCGACGCGCTGCTGGTGGCCGGCTGCGCGGTCAAGCTGCTCGACGGCGGCTGGTTCCCGCTGGCCCTCGGCCTGCTGCTGTTCACCGTGATGCTGACCTGGGCGGCCGGCCGCCGCCGTCTGCTGCAGGTGCAGCAGCGTGACGGGCTGCCCCTGCGTCCCTTCGTCGACGATCTGGTGACCGACGGCCTGCACCGGCCCACGCGCACCGCCGTCTACCCGGTGGCCGACCCGCACACCGTGCCGCAGGCGCTGCTGCACAACCTCAAGCACAACCAGGTGCTGCACACCACCAACGTGATCGTCACCGTGCACTTCGCCGAACAGCCATGGGTGGCGCCGGCCGACCGCGTGCTGGTGCAGGCCCTGGGTCGCGGCTTCTGGCGCGTGACCCTGCGCTTCGGCTTCATGGAAACACCTGACGTGCCACAGGCGCTCGCAGGATGCGCCGCCTACGGCCTGCCGGTGCCGGCCTTCGAGACCAGCTACTTCCTGAGCCGCGAGACGGTGGTGCCGGGCGCACGCGACCACACGCTGACGCCGCAGACGAGCGACGGCCTCGGCCGCTGGCGCGGCGCGCTGTTCGCCACGCTCAGCCGCAACGCCGGCCGCGTGGTCGAGCACTTCCGCCTGCCCGACAACGCGGTGGTGGAGCTGGGCACGCGGGTTCAGGTCTGAAGGAGATGTCGAGCCCGGCCCGGTCAGCCCGTCGCGGGTCGAGCCGCAGGCTTCATCACCACCCAAGCCCGGCTTCACCTTCGCCAAATCTTGGCGCGATGCGGCGGTGCCAAGATCCACCTCGTCCTGCTGTGTGCGTGTGAAGCCGACCGTCCTCCCCGGTCGGCAAGGACTTGGGCCCCGGGCCCGACTGCGGTCGGTCCCGGGGCTTCTTTTATGGGCGGGTGACGAGCCGTGCCTCGGCGCACGGACGCCGCGCCCCTGCACCGGCCCCGCTCACGTCCCATCCATCCGCCCCCGGCACCGAAGCGCAGGGCCCCGGCAGGACGGCAAGGGCGGTCGGCCCCTCTAAGATCCACGGGTTTGGTCAAAGACACCGCCAGCACCCGGGACACATGCTCGACGACATCAAGAAGACCCTCTGGGCCACCGCCGACAAGCTGCGCGCCAACATGGACGCGGCCGAATACAAGCACCTGGTGCTCGGCCTCATCTTCATCAAGTACATCTCGGACACCTTCACCGCCCGCAGCGCCGAGCTGGCCGCGCGCCTGCGTGACCCTGATGACGAGTATTTCTACGGCGACGCCACCGACGATGACATCGCCGCCGAACTCGAAGACCGCGACTACTACACCTCGGCCAACGTGTTCTGGGTGCCCGAGGCCGCGCGCTGGGAGGCCATCCGCGCCGCCGCCAAGCAGAACACCATCGGCAAGTTCATCGACGAGGCCCTGGGCCTGATCGAAACCGAGAACCCCAAGCTCAAGGGCATTCTCGACAAGCGTTATGCCCGAGCGCAGCTCCCCGACGGCAAGCTGGGCGAGCTGGTCGACCTGATCTCGACCATCGGCTTCGGTGAGACCGCCAGCACCGCCCGCGACGTGCTGGGCCAAGTCTACGAATACTTCCTCGGCATGTTCGCCAGCGCCGAGGGCAAGCGGGGCGGGCAGTTCTACACGCCCGCCAGCATCGTCAAGACGCTGGTGGCCGTGCTGGCCCCGCACCAGGGCAAGGTGTACGACCCGTGCTGCGGCTCGGGCGGCATGTTCGTGCAGAGCGAGCGCTTCATCGAGGCCCACGGCGGCCAGGTGGGCGACGTGTCCATCTACGGGCAGGAGGCCAACCCCACCACCTGGCGCCTGGCGGCCATGAACCTGGCCATCCGCGGCATCGACTTCAACCTGGGCCGCGAGCCCGGCGACACCTTCACCCGCAACCAGCACCCTGATCTGCGGGCCGACTACATCCTGGCCAACCCGCCGTTCAACATCAGCGACTGGTGGCACGCCAGCCTGACCGGCGATGCCCGCTGGCACTACGGCGACCCACCGCAGGGCAACGCCAACTACGCCTGGCTGCAGCACATGCTGCACCACCTCAAACCCACGGGCCGCGCCGGCATCGTGCTGGCCAATGGCTCGATGAGCTCCAGCCAGAACAACGAAGGCGTGATCCGCGCCGCCATGGTGGATGCCGACGTGGTGGAGGTGATGGTGGCCCTGCCGGGGCAGTTGTTCTTCAACACCCAGATCCCGGCCTGCCTGTGGTTCCTGGCCAAGCAGAAGCAGCGCAAGGGTGAGGTGTTGTTCATCGACGCCCGCAAGCTCGGCAAGATGATTTCACGCGTGCAGGCCGAGCTGGACGATGCGGCCATTGCCCGGATTGCCGAGACCGTGGCTGCCTGGCGGGGCGAGGTGGAGGCTGGCGCCAGCATCACCCGCTATGAAGACGTGCCGGGCTTTTGCCGCAGCGTGCCCCTGGCCGAGATCGCACAGCACGGCCATGTGCTGACCCCGGGCCGCTACGTGGGCGCCGAAGAGGTCGAAGACGACGACGAGGCCTTTGCCGAGAAGATGCGCAAGCTCACCGAACGCTTGAGCGAGCAGATGGCCAAGGGCACGGAGCTGGATGCGCGGATCCGCACCCAACTGGGCACACTGGGCTACAGGCTGTAAGGAGCACACCCATGGCACTCAACGTAGAACACCTGCTGCGCACCGCGGCCACGCTGGAGCAAGCCCTGCTGGCACTGGGGCGAACGCCTGCGTCCGAAGCGGTCATGTTTGACCTGTACCGCAACGCCGCCATCAAGAGCTTCGAGCTGTCGCTGGAGACCGCGGGCAAGCTCTTGCGCAAGGCACTCAAAGCCTATGGCGGCACACCGCGTGCGGTCGATGGGCTGGTCTTCAACGATGTGTTGCGCCACGCCGGCAAGCACGCCATCTTTGACGAACAGGCCGTGACCCGGTGGCTCAGCTACCGTGCCAACCGCAACAGCACCGCGCACGACTACGGTGAAGGCTTTGCCAACGAAACGCTGACCTTGCTGCCCGGCTACCTGCAGGACGTGCGGGCGCTGGCCGTCAAGCTGCAAGAGGTGTTTGATGCCGCAGCGTGACCTGGCCCAGCTGCTGCTTTCACCGCAGCACCTGGCGCAACTGCAAACACTGCTGGCCCGGCATGTGCCACGGGCTGAGGTGTGGGCCTACGGCAGCCGTGTCCAGGGCAGCGCCCACGAGGGCAGCGACCTGGACCTGGTGCTGCGCCACCCGCCAGACCTGAAGCGCGATGCCGAAGGCTGGTTTGAACTGAAGGAAGCCCTGCAAGACAGCACCCTGCCCATGCTGGTGGAGGTGCACCTGTGGCCGCGCCTGCCGGCGAGTTTTCACGCCGAAATTGAACGCGGGTATGTGGTGGTGCAGGTGGGGGGTGGGGTATGAGGTCTGAAGTGGGATGGCGTCGACTAACCCTCAAGGCGGCCGGTGTTGCGTTGATTGATTGCGACCATAGGACTCCACCGGCAACAGCCGAAGGAATACCGCCGCGAGTGGCGCAAGGTGCACCTGGGCATCGACGCGCAGACGCTGGAGATCCGCGCAGTTGAAGTGACGAGCAATGCGATTGGCGACGCGCCGATGCTGCCCGAGCTGCT
>NZ_JBBUTF010000022.1:0-78903 GCF_038066575.1 Pseudaquabacterium rugosum
GAGCCCCGCAGCGTCTTGCCATCGATGGCGATGTGCTGCTGCGCCAGGTTCGGGCACAGCTGGGTCATCCAGCCTCGAAAACAGTCCTCGAACCGCGCCGAGTCCAGCATCGCGAACACTCGGCTGAAGGTGTCGTGCGAGGCGATGCCCTGCTCGAACGGCAGGAAGCGACGCAACCACTCCAGCTTGAACTCGCCCCACTCACTGACATCGACCCAGTCCTCCGCCCCGGCGGAGATCGCGCACAGCGCCGTCAGCAGCAACTCCTGCAGCGGGTACTGGAAGCGTCCGCTCGGTTTGCGCGGATCGTCCAGGTCTTCGAAGCGCCGCATCAGTTCGTCGCCAGCAGCGGTCAGGTCGGATGCCATCGTGTCAGGTCGTTTTCGGGAGCCGCGTTCGTATCACACATCGGGGGTGGGGGGCTAATGCAATCGCCCTGCGTTCTTCCCCGAGGAGGCGCCCGACGATCTGTTCCTGGTGCGCCAGCGCAAGGCCAAGCTCGAAGGTTATGTGCAGAGCCTGGCGGCGATGGACGAGTTGATCGACTTCGGGGCGATGGCTGCTGCGGTGGATCGGGCCTGCCCCCGGCCCGACCGCAGCAAGGGCGGCCGCCCGCCGTACGCCACCGAGCTGCTGGTGCGCATGGTCTTCCTGCAGGGCCTGTACAACCTGTCGGACGAGCAGTGCGAGCGCCAGGTGCTCGACCGCCTGAGCTTCCAGCGCTTCTGCCGGGTCGATGGCGCACTGCACATTCCGGATGCGCGTACGCTGTGGTCGTTTGGCAGTCACGGCGGCCAACGCCGATGACGGCCGCCAGCTACAGAAGGTGCTGCAGACGGCCAACACACGCGGCCGCTTGTGGGCCGATCGCGCCTACGACAGCGAAGCCAATCGCCAGGCGCTGCGACAGCACGGGCTGTGCAATGGCATCGCGCGGCGGGCCCGGCCGGGCCAGACGGCCAAGGTGAGGCTCAAGCAGCCCAACAAGACGATCAGCCGGACACGGGCGCGGGTCGAGCACGTCTTCGCGGCGCTGCACCAGCAAGGCGGCAAGTGCGTGCGGGCGAGAAGCTTGGCGCGCAACGCGCTGGCATGGGTGGCGTACAACGCGCGGCGGCTGCGGCGGGCGAGCAAGGGCCTGTCACGGTCGGCTTTGGGCGATCTCAGCGCGTTCGGATGGGTTTCGGATAGCGCCCAGATCGATTGAAGCAGGCGGAGTCCAGTTGTTCCATGGGCGCAATGGCGTAGCTCATGTCAGCTCCCGCATCGATCACCGGCCGCAAACATGCATAGAAAAATGGGGTTCTCTGTGCATGTGACCCCCGACATGACAAGGGAAGCTTGCTTTCCTATGCATGCAGGCGCTTCCACCCATGGTGTTGAACTGCTTTTCCACCTGTTGGGCGAACTCGTCCTGCAGCCGCCTGAACCGCCAGCGTGGTCCGCGGAGACCAGTTGGTCTGAGCGGCCCACCCCACCCAGCTCCCTGACAGACAATGCCCCATGCATCCGATCCTGACCTGGACCGCCGCCGACGGCACGCCACACCAAGCCGCCTGGCGCTCGCTGGCCGGCCATCCGGCCCCTGAACGACTCCTGCTCGCCGACGACCGGCTCGGCGCCGACGCCGCACTGCGTGCCGTCGAATCCGGCACCGGCCTGCTGTGGCAGGGCGATTACCTGAACGCGCGCCACCTGCTGCAGGCCATGTCACGCCGGCTGGAGGCGCGGCTGCAGCGCCCGGGCGCGCAGCCGGCGGGCCAGGGCCCGGCCGAGGCCTTCGCCCGCCATCGCGCGCTGCAGGGCGAGCGCGCCCGCCTGCTGGGCCGCCTGTTGCTGCGCCTGGACGCCGATCACCAGCTCGGCCTGCCGCGTGCGCCCGACGTGGCTGACGCCGCGCGCGAGGCCCACGGCCCGGTCGACGGCCCCTGGATCACCAGCCTGCGGGAGCTGCTGGGCCTGATCGGCGCGCACGAGTGGCGCAAGAAGGGTGTGCCGGTGCCCGCCCTCGGCCGCAAGGCGCTGGTGCACCCGCACTACGGCGTGTTCTCGCCGGTGCGCGGCGAGTATGTGCAGTTGGTGGCCGAGGCCCCGCTGCCGGCCATCGTGCACGGCGCGGGCGCCTTCGACATCGGCACCGGCACCGGCGTGCTGGCCGCCGTGCTGGCCCAGCGCAAGCTGCGGGTGACGGCCACCGACAACCAGCCCGCCGCCCTCGCCTGCGCGGCCGAGAACCTGGCGCAGCTCAAGCTGGACAAGCGGGTCACGCTGCTGCAGGCCGATCTGTTCCCGCCCGGCCATGCGGGGCTGATCGTCTGCAACCCGCCGTGGGTGCCGGCCACGCCGGCCTCGCCGCTGGAGTCGGCCGTCTACGACCCCGACAGCCGCATGTTGCGCGGCTTCCTGGCCGGGCTGGCCGCCCACCTGTCGCGCGGCGGCGAGGGCTGGCTGATCCTGTCGGACCTGGCCGAGCACCTGGGCCTGCGCAGCCGCGCCGAGCTGCTGGGCTGGATCGAGGCCGGCGGGCTGTGCGTGATCGACCGCATCGACACGAAGCCGGTGCACCCGAAGTCACGCGACGCCGGCGATCCGCTGGCGATCGCCCGCGCGCAGGAGCTCACCTCGCTGTGGCGCCTGGGGCACCGGCCCAAGGGCTGACCGCTCGCTGACCACCGGCACGCTGCCCAGCCGCGGCCCCAGCGGCGGCAGCGCGGCCAGCGCCGACAGCAGACGGCCGACCTTGCGCAGGCCGGTCTTGTCGCGCAGGCTGCCGATCTGGGCCCGGATGGTCGAGATCTTCACGCAGCGGTGGCGCGCGATCTCGCTGACCGCCTGCCCCTCGCACAGCGCGGACAGCACCTCGACTTCCGACGGCGTGATGCCCAGGCTGCGGGCATAGAGCGCCAGGGTGCTGGCCTCGACCGCCGAGGATCCGCCCTGCATCACCAGCAGGCGCCCCGACTCGCCGGCCAGCGGTGCGACCACCACCGGCCGGCCTGCCTCGCCGCCGGGCACCAGCAAGGAGCGCACGCCGAGCATCGCCTGCTCGTAGGCCCGCCGCAGCGCAGGCTGGGCCTGTGGCAACAGCGCGCGCAACTGCCCCTCGATGACCTCCAGCCCGGCGGCCTGTGCCTGGGCCAGCCGTGCGGCCGGATTCCGATACTCGACGGTGCCCCCGGCATCGACGATCCACAGCGCCAGACCCAGCGCGTCCAGTGCGCTTTCCAACAGCCGCTCACGCGGCGTCATCAGCGTTGATGACATGTTGACCCCCTTTGTCTTGTGTGCAGCGCCGGGTGCGCAGGACTGCCCCAACACTCCGGCGTGTCGCGACTGTCCGACAGGCGATCCGGGCTCGCCAAGCGATGTCTGGTAATGCCCGGCATTAGCGTGCGCGACACCCACCGCCCCGTTCCCGCCCGCCGTACCGCAAGCCCCGAACCGCCCATGCGCTGGACTGCCACTGATTTCGAACGTCTGGATCCCCGCCTGTTCCGTGCCTTCCTGGCCGTGGTCGGCCACGAGAGTTTTTCAGCCGCCGGGCAGCAGATCGGGCTCACCCAGGGCGCCATCAGCCAGCAGATCGCCAAGCTGGAGGACCGGCTGAACGCGCAGCTGTTCGTGCGCGCCGGCAACCGGGTGGTGACCACCGCCGTGGGCCGCATGCTGTCCGACCACGCGCAGGCCTACATCGACCACACCTCGCGCTTTCTCGAACAGCTCAACGAGGAATTCGAGTCCATGCGCGGCCAGGTCAGCTACGCGATGCCCGAGAGCTGCATCCATGCCCCTCATTTCGGCTGGCTGCTGGACCGCCGCCGTGACTACCCGGAGCTGGTGCTGGCCATCGAGCTCAAGCCGGCCGAGGCCGTGCTGGCCGACGTGCTGGCCGGCGAGATCGACTTCGGCTTCGCCAACCGCGACGTCGATCATCCGGCGCTGGTCTGCCACCCGTTCTGCGCCGAGGAATACGTGCTGGCCTGTGCCGCCGGCCGCGTGCAGACGGCCACGCCCGCCTCGCTCGACGAACTGCTGGCCCTGCCGCTGATCGTCTATCCCGGCATGATCGACGGCCTGAATGTCTGGGCCGCACGCCACTGCAACGAGCGCGATCCGGTGGGTGCCGTCGCCCTGCGCACGCTGGGACAGTTCAACGACATCCGTGGCGCGCTGGCCATGGTGGCCGGTGATCTGGGCCTGACCGTGCTGCCGCGCCACGTGGCCGCGGCGCAGGTGGCCGCCGGTGCCATCCGCATCCTCGAGGGCCGGCCCGAGCGCGCGGCCATGCAGCCCATCGGCATCGTCCGCCGCCGTGACCGCCGCATGTCCGCACGGGTGCGGCGCGTGATCCGGTGGTTCCTGGAGATGCACACCGAGCTGCAGCCGGTGCCCGAGGAGTTCCTGGACTGAACTGAACGGCAACGCGGCCTGCGGGCTCCGCCCGGGTGTCGCCGGAACCGGAGCGGCGGCTCAGACCCGCGCGCGCGGCGGCGCCGACCGCGCATCCTCCAGCAGAAGGCGTGCGGCCTCGATGCGCTGGGCCAGCGGCGCGGCGCGCGCGTTCATCACCGCGCGCAGAAAGACCTGGGGATCGTCGGTGGGGGGCAGGTCGTCGAGCCGGGCGTCGGTCGACGAAGGCGGCGGCTCGGCCACCGGGGCTGCCGCGGCCATCACGGCCACCGGGGCCGCCGCCGGCTGCAGGCCCGGCCGGCCCGCGGTGGCGCCGGCCTGCGACGCCGCGGCAGACGGGATCGAGGCCATGGCCGGCGCCGGCGCGGCCACCACGGCCACGGCCTCCGCCATCGCCAGCATGTCCGCCGCCACCCGCCAGGCCTGGGCCCGCACCGGCCGCAGGGCCGCCAGCAGCCGGGCTTGACCATCGTCGCCGGGCGGCAGATCCAGCCAGGGCGTGTCACTGAACAGGGGCGCCAGATCGGGCGCGACGAAGGCCGACCAGCGCGGCTCGCCGTCGTCGCCGGGGCCGTGGTCCTGCGGCACGGTGGGCAGGGCCCAACCGGTCAGCCGGTCGGCGGCGGGATGCAGGGCCCGCAGGAGGGCTCCGGGGTCGGCGGCGTCGAGGGCATCGACCTGGTCCAGGGCCTCGCCGATGTCGACCAGCCCGGGGGCCGCGGTGGCTGCGGTGGCTGCGCTTCGGGCGCTGCGGGCCGCAGGGTCCGTGGGTGCGGGAGCCCCCGCAGCGGGCAAGGGCGGCCAGGTGCGCAGCCGGTGCGCCGGCAGATCGGGCAGCCAGCGGCGCACGGCGGAGGCCAGCCAGGCGGCCGCCTCGGCCTCGGGCACCGGGCGTTCGAGGGCGAACCACAGCTGCATCGCGTCGACGCCGTCGACGGCGATCAGCGGCGCCGGCAGTTGCAACGCGCTCTGCACGCCGGACCACAGCGGCGCCAGCAGGCTCCAGTCGGCCGGGCGGCCGACCGACAGCACCAGCGCGCGGCCGCAGCCGGGCTGCAGCGGCTCGGCCGGATGGGGTTCGAACAGGCGGCGCCAGGCGGCGCCCAGATGGGCAAAACTGTGTTCGGACACGGGCAGGAGACGAGGTCGATCGGTGGAATGGCGGCCGGCCACCACGGCCACGCACCCGGTTGCCCGGACCCGCGGCAGACTGCGCCGGCACTGTGCAGCAATTGTGATCCCCGCGCGGCGCCCCCGGCATGGCGGCCGCGCACTTGCCAGCCGGGGGCGGCCTGCGGTCCACTGCCGGGTCTGCCAGGTTTGCCGAGCCATCGCCCCGTGCATCCTGGGTCGGCCGACCGGTCGGGGCCATCGTGCCGCGGCACCCATGCCGGCCGTGCCCGCCCAGCCGCCGAACGACCCAACGGCCCGTCCCTGCGTCCCAGTACCCCGCCCGCCTTGCCCCGCCTGACGATCACCACCCGCCTGTTCCTGGCCGTGCTGGCGATGACCGCGCTCGTCGCGCTGGTCATGGGCGTGGCCGCGCAATGGAGCTTCCACCGCGGCTTCATCGGCTTTCTCAACGAGCAGGCGGCCGCGCGCCTGGATGTCTCGGTGCCGCGCCTGCAGTCGGCCTATGCCGAGCACGGCGACTGGGAGTTCCTGCGCGGGCGCAACCGGCTGTGGTTCATGCTGACGCGGCCCGACGACGACCCGACGCCGATGGAAAGCCACACGCGCGGCCCGCACCCCGAGCCGGCGCTGGACCCGACCCAGCCGCTGGGCGCCTCCGAGCTGCTGGGCGCCAGCCGCCGCATGAGCCTGCTCGACGCCCAGCGCCAGCACGTGATGGGCTTCCGGCTGCAGTCGGCGCAGTCCGAGGAGCGCGAGATCGTCGTCGGCGGCCAGGTCGTCGGTTACCTGATGCTGGCGCCGATCCAGCGTTTCACCGACGACGCCGCGCTGCGCTTCGTCAACAGCCAGCTGCGCGCCAGCCTGGGCGCCGGCCTGCTGGCCCTGGCCCTGGCCGCGCTGCTGGCCTGGTGGGTGGCGCGCCGGCTGCTGGCCCCGGTGCGCCAGGTGGCGCAGGCCACCCACCGCCTGAGCGCGGGCGACTACACGGTGCGCGTGCCGGTGGCCGGCCACGACGAGGTCGCCCAGCTGGGCCAGGACTTCAACCAGCTGGCGCTGACGCTGGGCCGCAACGAGCAGGCCCGGCGCGACTTCATGGCCGACATCTCGCACGAGCTGCGCACGCCGCTGGCCGTGCTCAAGGGCGAGCTGGAGGCGCTGGAAGACGGCGTGCACCAGCCCACGCCCGAGCTGCTGGCGCTGCTGCGCGGCAAGGTCGATCTGCTGGGCGATCTGGTGGGCGATCTGCACACGCTGGCGCTGGCCGACGTCGGCGCCCTCAGCTACCAGCGCCAGGATCTGGATCTGGTCGACCTGGTGCGCGACGAGGCCCGCACGCTGGCGCTGGGCTGCGAGGCGCGCCGCCTGGCGCTGCAGATCGATCTGCCGGCCGCGGCGCTGCCGGCGCAGGCCGATGCCGCCCGCCTGCGGCAGCTGCTGCACAACCTGTTCGGCAACACCGTGCGCCACACCGATGCCGGCGGCCAGGTGCGCCTGAGCCTGCGCCGCGAGGACGACGCGGCCGTGCTGGACCTGCAGGACTCGGCCCCCGGCGTGCCGGACGCCGACCTGGCGCGCCTGGGCGAACGCTTCTTCCGCGTCGAGCGCTCGCGCACGCGCCAGGGCGCCGGCAGCGGTGGCCAGGGCGGCAGCGGTCTGGGGCTGGCGATCGCGCGCAGCATCGCCGAGGCCCACGGCGGCCACCTGCTGGCCCGCGCCGCGCCGCTGGGCGGGCTGTGGATGCAGCTGCGGCTGCCGCTGCTGCGCCAGACGGCTGTCGAGCGAGCGGGCGAAACGCCCGGCGCCCATTGCGGCCTCGGCCACGGCCTCGGCCACGGCGCCGATCCCAGGCCCACGCCCACGCCCACGCCCATGCCCCGGACAGACCCTGACCGCGCACGCCCACCGACGGACGGCGCCTGATCGCTCGATCGCCCGATCCCGATTTCGATCCCGAACCCCGCCCGGCCCGCCGCGGATGACAGCCCCCACCGATCCCGACAACCGCCTGGACAACCGCCTGGACAGCCGCCCGGACCTGCACCCGGATACCCGCCCCGGCCACGCCAGCGGCGCCCGCCCAGGCCCGGCCCTCCCGCCAGCCCGCATCCTCGTCGTCGAGGACGAGCCTGACCTGGCCCGTCTGCTGGCCGACTACCTGCGCGCCGCCGGCCACCAGGTCCAGGTGCTGGGTGACGGCGCCGCCGTGATCCCGCTGCTGCGTCAGGCCGATCCGGACAGCGCCCCGCAGCTGATGGTGCTGGACCTGATGCTGCCCGGCCGCGACGGGCTGAGCCTTTGTCGCGAACTGCGTGGCTTCAGCGCGATGCCGGTGCTGATGCTGACCGCCCGCGTCGAGGAGATCGACCGCCTGATCGGCCTGGAGGCCGGCGCCGACGACTACGTCTGCAAGCCCTTCAGCCCGCGCGAAGTGGTGGCCCGCGTGGCCGCCATCCTGAGGCGCATGCAGCCGGTGGCGCCGTGGACGGGCGCGGCACCGGTCGCATCGGAACAGCGGTGGCCGGCGGAAGCGCCGGTCTGGGAGGGGGCACAGGGCAACGTTGGAGCTGGAGCTGGAGCTGGAGCTGGAGCAGGTGCAGGTGCGGGTGCGGGTGCGGGTGCGGGTGCGGGTGCGGGTGCTGGCGCGGGTGCGGGTGCGGACCGTGTCGCGGGAGCTGGCGGGGGAGCGGAAGGCGGCCTGGGGCTGGGCATGGGCATGGGCGTCGGCACCGCGGCCTGGGCCGGCCCGGGCCCGGTCTCGCCCCGGGGCACGGCCTTCGACGCGGGCCGGCCCCTGGCGCGCCCCGTCGACGGCCCGCCGCTGCAGATCAACGCGGATTGCATGACGGCCCGCCTCTGCGGCCAGCTGCTGGAGCTGACGCCGCTGGAATTCCGCCTGCTGCGGGCGCTGGCCGCCCATCCCGGGCGCGTCTGGTCGCGCGACCAGCTGCTGGACAAGCTGCACGACGACCACCGCGCCCTGAGCGAGCGCACCGTCGACAGCCACATCAAGAACCTGCGCCGCAAGCTGCAGGGTGCCGGCGCCGGGCCGGACCCGATCCGGTCGATCTACGGCGTCGGCTACGCGCTGGAGTTGCACGGCGGCTGAGCGGCTGAGCGGCTGCTGAGCCGCGGCTGAACGGCGGTCCTGCGACGGGCCGCACGACGGCGGCCGTGAAGCGCTCGCGCCCACGCCCACGCACGCACCTGCACCCGCACCCGCACCCGCACCTGCACCCGCACCCGCACCCGCACCCGGCCCCGGACCCGGACCCACACTCGCATCCGCCACCCGCGCCCGCCCCGCGCCCGCGTTCTGGAAATCCTCGGCTGGCTGTACTCGGCCCCACCGCCCGCGCCCGCGCCAGCGCCCGCACTCGCACTCGCACTCGCACTCGCATCCGCCACCCGCGCCCGCCCCGCGCTCGCGCCCGCGCCCACGTTCTGGAAATCCTCGGCTGGCTGTACTCGGCGCCAGCGCCCACCCCGGCCGGCCGATCCGCCGCCGGCCCCCTACAGTCCGGCCATGACCGACGACCGCCCCGCCCTGCTCGAGATCCACGGCCTGCGCCATGCCTGGCCCGGCCAGCCGCCGCTGTTCGACGGCACGTCGCTGCGGCTGCCCGCCGGCCTGGTGCGGCTGGAGCTGGAGGTCGGCAAGACCACGCTGCTGGCCCTGATGGCGGGACGCCTGCGGCCTGCGGCCGGTCGCCTGTGCTGGCAAGGACAGGACTGGACCCCGGGCACCGGCACCCACACCGCCGGAGCGGCCATCCCGTCGCAGGCGCCGTCCTCGCCGTCGTCAACGTCATCGGCGCCGTCATCGCCGTCATCGCCGTCATCGCCGTCATCGCCGTCACCATCCGCGCCATCCGCACCACCGCGCCCCGACCGCGGCCCCGTCGACATCTGCCACCCCGACGCCCGCGATCCGGCCCTCGACGCGCTGACACCCGCCGGCCTGTGCGCGGCCGGTGCCGCCGCCCACCCCCGTCATGACCCCGCCCGATGGCAGGCGCTGGTGGCGGCCTTCGGCCTCGACGCCCATGCGCACAAGACGCTGGCCATGCTGTCGACCGGCTGGCGGCGCAAGGCCGTGCTGTGCGCGGCCCTGGCCCACCGCGCCGCGCTGACGCTGCTGGACGAGCCCACCGCCGGCCTCGACGGCCCGGCGCTCGACGTGCTGGCCCGCGCCCTCGAGGACGCGGCCGCACACGCCCGGCGCGAGGACCGGCTGCTGGTGCTGGCCGCCGACTGGGGGCTGGCATCGCGGCTGCCATCGGCCCGGGTCATCGCGGTGTGAGCACGGCTCGGCAGCGTGCCGCGCGGCCGTCAGCCATCTGCAGGCGCTCTGCGGTACAACCCTCGGCGTGAGCGCCCTCCCGTCCACCTCCGGTCCCGCCCTTCCGCCCGGCCCGCCCCCCGCTGCACCCTCCGCAGCGACCTCCGCAGCCCCGCTGACCGCTGACCCCGGCCCGGATCGCGCAGCGGCGCCGGAAGCGGCGCCGGTGGCATCGGCATCGGCATCGGCATCTGCACCAGCACCAGCACCAGCGGCGGCAGCATCTGCACCGGCCGCACCGGCCCCAGCCCCCGGCGACGCCCGGCACCTGCGCCTGGCCCGGCTGCAGCGGCTGCGCCGCATCGCCAGCGCTCTGCTGGGCGCGCATGCGCTGGTCTATGGCGTGGCGTTGCTCGCGCCGCACCCGACGCTGGCCACGCCGGGCCCGCTGGCCGCGGTGGGGGACTGGGCCGGCTGGCCCTGGCTGCGCGCCTATGCCGAGGCGGCCATGGTCGGCGGTCTGGCCGACTGGTTCGCCGTCACTGCCCTGTTCCGCCGGCCGCTGGGCCTGCCGATCCCGCACACCGCCATCCTGCCCACGCGCAAGGCCAGGCTGGCGCGGGGTCTGGCCGACTTCATCGTCGAGCGCTTCGCGCGCCCCGATGCGCTGCGCGAGCGCCTGGCCGGCCTGGACCTGGGACGGCGCGTGGGCCGCTGGCTGGCCGATGCCGACCATGCCCGCGCCCTGGCCGAGCGGGTGGACGCCCTGCGCCCGCCGCTGCGCGCGCTGCTCGACGACCCGCAGCTGGACCTGCGCGGCCGCGGCCTGCAGCTGCTGCGCGAGCGCCTGCAGGGCCTGGACGTGGCGCCCCTGGCCGCCCGGCTGGCCGACGAGCTGCAGCAGCGCCGGCGTCACCAGGCGCTGCTCGATGCGGTGCTGCCGCCGCTGGCCGGCTGGCTGGCTGACGAGGACCTGCAGGCCCGGCTGGCCGACAGCATCGCCCAGGAGCTGCGCTACCTGAGCGTGGTGCGGCTGGACCAGGTGGCCGGGCGCGTCGTCGCGCGCAAGCTGGTCGATGGCGCCGGGCGGCTGGCCGCCGCGGTGGCCGAGACCCCCGACCACCCCCTGCGCCAGCGCCTGGACAGCGCCTTCGACGGCTGGGTGCAGCGCCTGCACGGTGACGCCACGCTGGCCGACAGCCTGCGCGCCGGCTGGCTCGCGCTGCTGCGCACGCCGGACACCGACGCCCTCCTCGACGCGCTGTGGGACGGCCTGCGCCGCCAGCTCGACCGGGCGCTGGACGACCCGGCCCGCGCCAGCCTGGCGCCGCTGGTGCGCCGCTTCGGCGAACGGCTGCAGAGCGACGGCGCGCTGCGCGACTGGGCCCAGGCCCTGCTGCTGGAGGCGGCCGAAGCCGCCGTCCACCGCCACCGCCCGGCGCTGCGCGACTACCTGGTCGACGAGATCGACCGGTGGGACACCGCCTCGCTCAGCGCCGAGCTGGAGTCGCAGCTCGGCCCCGATCTGCAGTACGTGCGCATCAACGGCACGCTGGTCGGCGGCCTGGTCGGCCTGACGCTGCACGCGGTGCAGCGGCTGGCGGGGCTCTAGCGGACGGCGGCGGGCACCGCGGCGCCGGTCAACGCGCCCACAGGGCCGCGCCGACCACCACCAGCGACAGCAGCAGGTTGACGCTGACCAGGCGGCGGATGCGGTCCTGCACCGCGGCGGCCTCGGGCCAGGCCGACACCGCGCAATGGTCGCGCAGACGCGGCCACAGCCGCAGCTGGATGACGAGGTAGATCACGGCCATCGCGCCGCCGACACCGGCCATCACGTGCCAGCCCGGCGGCACGCCGGCCCAGCCGCCGGCCGCCATCACCAGGGCCTGGCCGCTGGCCAGCAGCACCAGCACGGCCAGCCCCACCCGCGGCAGGAAGCGCCCCAGCACGGCCGCCCACAGGGGCAGGCGCTGCGGCGGCGCCAGCACCGAGACCGCGGCCGGCCGCAGACACAGATGGGCGAAGGCCATGCCGCCGATCCAGAAGGCGGCGGCGAGCAGGTGGAGCGACAGCAGCAAGGTACGCGACATGGGCAGCGGAACGTCTCGGTGAGGGGGCGCCTCGGCCGGCGGACCTGGATCCGACGCGACACGGGCCCGGCCATCATGCCTGCTGGCCGTGGCCGCCGGACGCTGCCGCGTCATGCGCATGACATGGGTCGGTCAAGGGCGCGTCACGTGCCCCGCGTGCAATGCGCGGCGTGTCCTCGACCCCTGCTTCCGCCCCCGCGCTGCCACCGGCCGGCCTGACGATCCGATGCGCCGTCCGGCCGCCGCTGCGCCGCGTGGTCCGGCCGGCCCTGGTCTGGCTGGCCGTGTTCGCCCTCGTGGGCCTGGCCTGCGCGCTGCAGCAAGGTCCGCTGGACCGCGCGCTGTTCCATGGCCTGAACGCCTGGGGCCCGCAGGCGCCGGGCCTGTGGTCGGCGCTGTCGGTGGCCGGTCTGGGCCTGAGCCTGCTGCTGCTGGTCGGTGCGGCCGGCCCGCGCCAGGCCGCGACCGTCGATGCGCTGCTGCTGACGGTGCTGTTCGGCGGCCTGCTGGTGCAGGCCCTGAAATGGACCTGGGCCGATGCGCGCCCACTGGCCGTGCTGGGTGCGGCCCAGGTGCATGTGCTGGGCGAGCGGCTGCACGGCCGCTCGATGCCCTCGGGCCACACCGCGATGGCCTGCGCCGCCCTGGTGCTGGTCTGGCCGCGGCTGCGCGGCGCGGCGCCGCGCCTGCTGGCGACCGCCTTCGCCGTGGGCGTCGCGTTGTCGCGCAGCGCCGTCGGCGCGCACTGGCCCAGTGATCTGCTGGCCGGCGCCGCCCTCGGCGCAGCGGTGGCCTGGAGCGTGGACCGAGGCCTCGCCCGCCGGCACCGGGCGACCGTGCCGGCGCCGGCAGAGCCGGCGGCCGGGTCGGCGGCAGCGGCAGCCGCCACCGCGTCCCCGGCCTCATCGCCCTCAACCCCCTCAACCGCCGCACCCTGCGCCACCACACCCACGCCCGGCCGCCGGCGGGCGATCGCCATCGGCCTGCTGGTCGGAGCGGTGGCCATCGTGCTGCAGCCGGCGGCCGGCGCGACGGCCGCGGCGCTGCAGTGGGGGCTGGCCGCCTGCGGCCTGGTCGGCGCCTGGCGCTGGTGGCCGCGCCCGCCCGTGACGGCCGGCGCCCCACATCCGACGCGCCCGCCGACCGGCTCCACCACCCCGGCCAGGCCCGCCACCCCGACCGGGCCCACCCGGGAGGCCGCGGCCGCCACCGCCCTCACGTCCGCGGCCTCCGCCGCCGCCACACCCTGCCCATGAGCGCCGTCCTGCAACTGCCCACGGCCACCGGCCCGCGTGCTGCGCCCGCCACGCCCCTCTCCCGCCCCGACGCGGACGGACCGCGGGCCGCCGATCCGCTGGCCCATCGCCTGTCGGTCGTCGTGCCGATGTACGACGAGATCGACAACGTCGTGCCGCTGATCGACGCGGTCCAGGCCGCCCTGGCCGACCACCGCTGGCCCTGGGAGCTGATCGTGGTCGACGACGGCAGCGCCGACGGCACCGGCCCGGCGCTGGAGCGCCACGCGGCGCGCACCGGCGCCCATGTGCGCGTGCTGCGCCTGACGCGCAACTTCCGTCAGACCGCCGCCATGCAGGCCGGCATCGACGCCGCGCGCGGTGACGTCATCGTCACGATGGACGGCGATCTGCAGAACGATCCGCGCGACATCCCGCGCCTGGTCGAACGCCTGCTGCGTGAGGACCTGGACCTGGTGGCCGGCTGGCGGCGCGAGCGCCAGGACGGCTGGTGGCTGCGCAAGCTGCCCTCGCGCCTGGCCAACCGGCTGATCCGGCGCACCACCGGCCTGCACTTCCAGGATCTGGGCTGCAGCCTCAAGGCCTTCCGCGCCAGCGTGCTGCGCCGGGTGCGGCTGTACGGCGAGATGCACCGCTTCATCCCCGCCTGGCTGGCCACCGTGACCTCGCCGGCCCGCATGGCCGAGGAGCCGGTGCAGCACCGCGCCCGCAGCCACGGCCAGTCCAAGTACGGCCTGTCACGCACGCTGCGCGTGCTGACCGATCTGGTGGCGATGCGCTTCTTCCTCAACTTCGGCTCCCGGCCCGGGCACTTCTTCGGCGTCGCCGGGCTGCTGATCTCGGGCGTGGGGGCGCTGATCCTGGCCGGGCTGCTGGTCGAGAAACTGATGGGCGCCGACGTCGGCACCCGGCCGCTGCTGGCGCTGGGCTTCTTCCTGGTGCTCGGCGGCCTGCAGTTCATGACCACCGGCATCATCGGCGAGCTGCTGATCCGCATCTGGTACGACGGCGGCCAGACCCTGCCCTATCACCTGCGCGCCACGGCCACGCCGGCCGACGCTGCCGGCTGGCACGAGGCGGCATGAACGCGAACGGGCGATCCCCTGCGCGGCCACGCTCGCGCACGGCATGCCGGAGCGTGCGGTGAGCGCGGCGCTGCCCACCCACCGCCCGCCGCAGGAACGGGACGACGCGCCGATCAGGGCCAGCGGCCCCCTCAGCGACAGCGCGCCGCGGGGCCAGACCGTGCTGATGTGGGTGGCGATGCTGTCCGCGCTGGTCTGGACCCTGGGCCTGGGCGCGCTGCCGCTGTTCGATGTCGACGAGGGCGCCTTCGCCGAGGCCTCGCGCGAGCTGCTGGTCTCGGGCGACTGGGGCCACACCACGCTCAACGGCGCCGACCGCTTCGACAAGCCCATCCTGGTCTACTGGCTGCAGGCCGCGGCCATGCAGCTGCTGGGGCCGACGACGGCCGCCGCGCGCCTGCCGTCGGCCCTGTGCGCCTGGGCCTGGGGGCTGACGCTGGCGCTGTTCCTCTGGCCGCGCCACGGCGCGCGCGCCGCGCTGTCGGTGCTGGTGCTGCAGGCCACGGCGCTCGGACCGCTGCTGATCGGCCGTGCCGCCACCGCCGACGCGCTGCTGAACCTGCTGCTGGCGCTGACGCTGACCGATCTGTGGCGGCACCTGGAGCGCCAGTCCGGCCAGCAGCGGCCGGCCACTGACCGGACGATCGACCCGACCGCCGACACGGCAGGCCAGCGCAGCGCCGCCCGGCCGCTGCGCCGAGCCGCGCTGTGGATGGGCCTGGGCCTGCTGGCCAAGGGGCCGGTGGCGGTGCTGATCCCGGCCGCGGCGCTGGCGCTGTGGCTGGCCAGCCTGGGGCCACGGCAGGCGCTGCGGCACGCCCGGCCGCTGCTGGGCGACACCCGGGCCTGGCTGATCCTGCTGGGCACCGGCCTGCCCTGGTATGCCTACGCCTGGGCCCGCCACGGCCAGGCCTTCATCGACGGCTTCTTCCTGCGCCACAACCTGCAGCGCTTCGGCGGTCCGCTCGAAGGCCATGGCGGCAGCCTCGGCTACTACCTGCTGGTGCTGCCGCTGCTGTGCCTGCCCTGGGCGCCCCTGCTGTGGCTGCCGCTGCGGCGGCTGTGGCGCGGACCGGCCGCCACGCCGGTCGACGGCCCGGCGGCGCAGCCATCCCCGTCGGCCGCGGCCGACACCGGCGGCCTGTGGACGCAGGCCGAGGCCCGCTGGCTGCTGTGCTGGGCGGGCTTCGTGCTGGTGTTCTTCTCGCTGTCGGGCACCAAGCTGCCGCACTACGCGCTGTATGCGCTGTCACCGCTGCTGCTGCTGGTGGCCCGGCTGCTGCCTTCCGCCGGTGCCGGCCTGTGCCGGCTGACCGCCATCTGCGCGGCGGCCCTGGTGGTCTGCGGCACCGCCGCCCCGTGGCTGGCAGCCCGGCTGGCCACGGCCGCCGAGCGAGCCGGCCACGGTCGCAGCGCCGCGCTGCTGGCCAGCGCCGATCTGCCGGCCGCCCCCGGCCCGCTGCCTGCCGCCCTGACCCTGGCGCTGATCGGCGTGCTGAGCCTGGGGCGGCCGGCCTCGCGTCACGGCCTGTGCGCCGATCTGCGCATCCTGGCGCTGGCCGCGATCGCCGCACTGTGGCTGGGCGCGGCCGTGCTGCCCTGGTGGGCGCAGGTGCTGCAGGGCCCGGTGCAGCAACTGGCCCGCCGCGCGGCACGTGAGCCGGCACCGCTGGTGCAGTGGGGGCTGCACCAGCCGTCGATCGCCTATGTCGCGCGCCGCCCGACGCCCCGCCGGGCCCCCCTGCCGGGCGAGCTGGCGCTGACCTGGGTCGACCGGATCGAGCCCGCGCCGCCGGCGGGCCTGCGGCTGGAGCGCCTGGCCGTCCAGGGGCCGTACGCCCTGGTGCGCCGACTGCCCGATGCGCCGGCCGTGCCGTCCGCCGACGGCCTCGGCCGCGACGGCCGTGCCGTGGATCGGCCGTGAGCGTGCGCCATCCGCCGTGGCGGGCGTCACTGGAGCGGCCATCGGCGCTGCGGCCGGCCGGGGCCGCGCCGTGCCGCGACCCGGCCCTGCTGCCGGCGCGGGTGCGGGGCCTCACGCGGGCCCTGACCCTGGCCGTGGTGCTGATGCTGGTGCTGGCCCTGCGCCTGCTGCTGATGCGCCACACCGGGGCCGGTCTGCACGTGGACGAGGCCCAGTACTGGCTGTGGTCGCGTGAGCTGCAGTGGGGCTACCACTCCAAGCCGCCGGGCATCGCGGCGCTGATCGCGTGGTCGACGGCACTCTGGGGCGACGAGGTGATCGGCGTGCGCGCACTCGCCATGGCCTGCCACCCGCTGGCCGCCGCCGTTCTGTGGCGGCTGGCGCACGACAGCGCGGCCGGGGCGGCGGGCCGAGGCCGAGACAGCGCCGACGCCCGGCGCGCCGGCCACTGGGCGCTGGCGCTGTTCCTGTGCAGCCCGCTGTCGGGCCTGCTGGGCCTGGTGGCCACCACCGATGCCCCGCTGCTGCTGTGCTGGTCGGCCGCGCTGCTGGCCCTGTGGCATCTGGTGCAGGGCGGGCCGGCCGGGGCGACGGCCCCCGCGAACCACCTCCACACGCGGGCCGCCGGCATCGCGCTGGCGCTGGCCGTCGGCCTGGGCCTGCTGTCGAAGTACACGATGGCGGCCTTCCTTCCCGGTGCGCTGGCCTGGGCGGCCTGGGCCGGCGGAGCGCCCGCGCTGCGGCGGGTGGCCCTGGCCCTGGGCGGGGCGCTGCTGGTGTTCGCGCCCCATCTGGGATGGAACCTGGCCAGCGGGATGGCGACCTGGCAGCACACGGTCGCCTCGACCGTGGATGTCGCCCCACCGGGCGACCGCAGCCTGCCGCGGCGCGTGGCGGAACTGCTGGCCGCGCAATGGCTGCTGTTCGGTCCGGTGGCCAGCACGATCGCCCTGGCGGCCGCTCTGGGCGCGTGGCGGAGGCGGCCGCCGCACGCCGGCTGGGCCGATCGGGCCGGTGGGGCCGGCCGGTCCGCCTGGCCCGACCGCCGGACGGTCGCAGAGCTGGCCAGCGGCCTGCTGTGGTTCAGCGCCCTGCCCCTGCTGCTCGCCGGGCTGTCGATGGCCGTGCGCGGGCGCTTCGAGGTCAACTGGATCGCGCCGCTGCACCTGATGGCGGCCCTGGCGCTCGGCCGCTGGCTGGCCGCCGCACCCACGGTCACCCAGCGCCGCAGCGCCGTCGCGCTGGGCCTGCAGGCGCTGCTGGTGATCCTGCTGGCGGCCTTGCCGGCCCTGGTCCAGGCCTGGCGGCCGGGTCATTTCCCGCCACCGGCGCTCGATGCCTGGGCCCGCATGCGGGGCTGGAACGACGCACTCGACCGCCTGCGGCCGAGCCTGTCGCCCACGCCCGGCGACGGACAGCGCCCCCGGATCCTCGGCAGCGACCGCCATCTGCTGGCCCACACCGCCTGGCGCTGGCGCGACCTGCACCCGCAGCTGATCGCCGCCGATGTCGACGGCCGGCCCGACCACCACTTCGAGCGCGTCTGCCCCTGGCAACGCGCACTGCGCGCCGGCGAATCCGCCCTGCTGCTGAGCCAGGAGCGGCCCCCCGCCCGCTGGGCCGCCGCCTTCGACCGCATCACGCCGCTGGCGGACGTGCAGGTCGAGCGCTCGGCCGGACGGCGACTGACGCTGCGCCTGGCCCTCGGCACGGGCTTCCGCCCGGATGCCGCGGTCGATGACCCACGCCTGCTGCCCGCCCCCGACGATCACCGGAGATGCCCATGAAGTCCGCCGTCACGCTGCGACTGCCGCCCCCCGGCCCGGGTGAGGCACCCCGCGCGGGGCTTCACCATACCGCCGCACCGGCCGCCTCCGGCGCGGACGCCGGCGCAAGCGAAGGCGCTGGTCCGGGCCCGGGCCCGGCGTGGCCCACCGCCGTCGACGCCGGAGCGGACATGCGCCAGGCGGCCGCGGACCGTCAGCGCAGGTCGCGGGTGGGGCGGGGTCTGCCGGGTCTGGATCGAAGTCTGGGGATGCGGCTACGGCAGCGCGAACGCGAGGCCGCGGGCACCGTGCTCACGCTGGTCCTGCTGCTCGCGCTGTTCACCACCTGGCCGACGCTGGACCTGCAGGTCAGCGCGCTGTTCCACCGCCCGGACCACGGCTTCATCGGCAACGACTGGGCGCTGGTGCGCGGCGTCTATCTCGCCGTGCCCTGGCTGGGCTGGGCGGCGGCGATGGCCGGTGCGCTGGTCGCGGCCACGCACTGGTCAGGCCCGCGCGGCCTGGGCGTGCGCTGGTGGCGTCGCACGATGGTGCTGGCGCTGATGATGCTGCTGGGCGTGGCCGGCCTGGTCAACGGCGTGCTCAAGGAGCACTGGGGCCGGGCCCGCCCGGTCGCGGTCCAGGCCTTCGGCGGCGAGCGCCAGTTCTCGGCCGCCGGTGTGCCTGTCGACCAATGCAGCCGCAACTGCTCGTTCGTCAGCGGCCATGCCGCCACCGGCTTCGCGGTCGGCGCGATCGGCCTGCTGGGCAGCCCGCGCACGCGCCGGCGCTGGGCTCGGGCCGGACTCATCGCCGGACTGCTGGTGGGCCTGGGCCGCATCAGCCAGGGCGGTCATTTCCTCAGCGACGTGCTGTTCGCCGGGCTGGCGATGCAGGCCTGCGGCTGCGCGCTGCGCCTGGCCTGGTTGCGGGTGCGCGTGTGGGTGCGCCGGCCGCGGGCGGGCCGGCTGGCACTCAGCGGAAGGTCAGGTTGAGGCCGTCGATCAGGCCGTTGACCTTCAGCCGCGCCCCGGAGACGCGGTTGCCATTGGCGCGGTCGATCTCGAGGCAGTCCTCGGTCTCCGACATCACCGTGTTGACGGTGCTGATGGTCTTCAGACACAGCAGCGCATGGGTCGAATCGACCCGCTCCAGCGTCCAGTGCACATTGGCCGTGCCGATGGCCTGGGTCAGGGCCGCGTCGCTGTAGACCACACCGCTGACCAGTGGCGTCACGCCGCTGCCCGGGACCGCGGCCGACGGCAGGCTGGCCTGCAGCGTGGCATAGCGGGTGTAGACGTTGCCGCCGACGGTCAGCAGCGGCTGGAAAGGTCCGTTCGCGTAGGCCGTCACGCTGCCCAGGGAACGGGTGCCGGTGACGCCCGCCTCGACCACCTCGGCCGTCTGTGCGACCTGCTTGATCGTCCGGCCGTCCGTCGTGGTGCCGAGGTCCGATCCTGGTGCCAGCGTGAAGGTCATCGAGAAGCTGCGGCTGCCGGACGTGGCCTGCAGGCCGGCGATGCGCAGCTGGGTACCCGCGTTGGCCGCATAGGCCTGGGTCATCGCCGCGTTCAGGTCATAGACCTCGCTTGGATCGGCCGTGGAGGTGTTGCTGCCGCCACCACCGCCGCCGCCACAGGCCGCGAGCGCGCCTGCTCCGACGATGGCGATCACGGTTCCAAGACGTTGGAACCGGCTCACGTCATGAGCGGCCGGCGGACGGGCGGGGAGGAGGCGACGGAAGTTCATGGCGACAGCGTAGCGAGGGCCGTGGGGGGGCCGCCCCCTCAAGCCGGGGGACGGAGGCCGCATTCTCGACGCATTCATGGCAACAACGAGAAACATTGCACGGTCAGCTCGTGAGCCGATCGGACCGGCCACCGCCCGTGTTCGCCTCAGGTCGGCAGCTCGACCGTGCGGCGGAAGGCCCGCCCGTCGGCGCCGAACAGGTGGCAGACCTCGGGCCGCACGCCGAGGGTGACGACGGTGCCCGGCGCCGCACTGGACGAGCCCTCGACGCGCAGCGTCATCAGCGGCGCCCCCTCGCTCAGCGCCAGATACAGCAGCGAGGCATCGCCCAGGCGCTCGACATGGCGCAGCCGGGTCGACAGTGCGGCGCCGGCTGCCCCGGTGCCGGCATCGGCCGGCGTCAGATGCTCGGGCCGCACGCCCAGGCTGACGGCCGCCCCCGGCGCGCAGTCGCGGGCATCGACCGCGGCCGTGATCTCGCAGCCCTGCACCTCGACCACCGCGTGCGTGGCCTCGGCCCGCAGCAGGCGGCCGGGCAGCACGTTCATCCGCGGTGAGCCGATGAACTCGGCCACGAACAGGTTGTCGGGCCGGTGGTAGAGGTCCATCGGCGTGCCGTACTGGGCGACGCTGCCCAGGGTCTGCACCTCGGGGCCGGCGCGCAGCAGCACGATCTTGTCGGCCAGCGTCATCGCCTCGACCTGGTCGTGCGTCACGTAGATCATGCTGGCATGGCCGATGTCGTGGTGCAGCTTGGCGATCTCCAGCCGGGTCTGCACGCGCAGCGCGGCGTCCAGGTTCGACAGCGGCTCGTCGAACAGGAAGACCGCCGGCTCCTTGACGATGGCGCGGCCGATGGCCACGCGCTGGCGCTGGCCGCCGCTCAGCTGCTTGGGCAGGCGGTCCATCAGGTGGCCGAGCTGCAGGATCTCGGCCGCCCGCTTCACCTTGGCCGTGATCTGGGCCTTGTCCGCGCCCAGCGTCTGCAGGCCGAAGGCCATGTTCTGCTCGACCGTCATGTGCGGATACAGCGCATAACTCTGGAACACCATGGCCACGCCGCGCTGGGCGGGCGGGGTGTCGTTCATGCGCTGGCCGCCGATCAGCAGCTCGCCCGAGCTGATCGTCTCCAGCCCGGCGACCATGCGCAGCAGCGTGGACTTGCCGCAGCCCGACGGGCCGACGAAGACGCAGAACTCGCCCTGCTCGATCACCAGATTGGCGTCGTGGATGGTCAGCGGCAGGTCCGGGCCGTAGCGCTTGCTGAGGTGCTGGAAATCGATGCGGGACATGGGCGGGCTCGGGGTTGCGTCGGTGGAAGGGCGGCGGGGCGGGCGCCTTGGAGAACGGCGGAGACGGGCTCGGCGGAGGAAGCGGCGCGCCCGCCTCAGCCACAGCAGGCGTGCAGCACGCCCCAGGGTTCGAGGACCAGCGCGCCGTCAGCGGCCCACCGCGCGCCGCGGCCGGGCGCGCCGTCGGCCGGGCGCAGCCGGCCGGCGCGGGGCTGCACCGGCAGACGCTGCACCTCAGGGCTCAGGTTGAACGCGCACAGCAGGCGCTGGCCATCGTCCGCGATGCGCTCGAAGAGCAGCACGTCCGGCGCCTCGGCCGCGGCAGGCCAGACCTCGATCGCCCCCGTGCGCAGCGCCGGCTGGCCACGGCGCCAGGCCAGCCAGTCCCGCCAGTGGTTCAGCAGCGAGCCGGGATCGGCCGTCTGCCGGTCGACGGCCAGCGGGCCGTGCGATGCGGCCAGCGGCAACCAGGGCCGGACCGATCCGCTGCCGAAGCCCAGATCCGGCGCATCGGCCACCCACGGCATCGGCGTGCGGCAGCCATCGCGGCCCTTGAACTCCGGCCACATCGTGATGCCGTAGGGATCGCGCAGGTCCGCGAAGGCGATCTCGGCCTCGGGCAGGCCCAGCTCCTCACCCTGGTAGAGGCAGACGCTGCCGCGCAGGCTCAGCAGCAGCGCACAGGCCGCGCGCAGCTGGCGCGCGTCGGGCTCGGCGCCCCCCCAGCGCGTGGCCACGCGCACCACGTCATGGCTGGACAGGGCCCAGCAGGGCCAGCCATCGCCGGCCACCGCCTCGTAGCCGGTGATCACGCGGCGCAGGTGCTCGGCATCGCGCGCCTCGGTCAGCAGGTCGAAGCAGTAGCCCTGGTGCAGCCGATGCTGGCCTTGTGCGCCGCTGCGCGTGTACTCGGCCACCAGGCGGGAGGCCGACGCATCACCGATCTCGCCGAGCAGCACGATGTCGCCGTGGCCATCGCACAGCGCACGCACCCGCTCCAGGAACGCCAGCGTCTCGGGCTGGTTCTTGTCGTACAGATGCTGCTGCCAGGAATAAGGGTTGTTCGAGGGCGCGGTCGCGTTCTCCTCGGTCGGCACGCCGCGGCCGGGGTTGTCGCGCAGCTGCAGGTCGTGGCAGCAGAAGTTGATCGCATCCAGACGGAAGCCGTCCACGCCCAGATCGAGCCAGAAGCCGATGACCTCCAGCAGCGCCTGCTGCACGGCCGGGTTCTGCACGTTGAGGTCGGGCTGGCTGGCCAGGAAGTTGTGCAGGTAGTACTGGCGGCGACGGGTGTCCCACTGCCAGGCGCTGCCGCCGAAGATGCTGAGCCAGTTGTTGGGCGGCGTGCCATCGTTCCTGGCGTCAGCCCAGACGAACCAGTCGGCCCGGGGGTTGTCGCGGCTGGCGCGGCTCTCGATGAACCAGGCGTGCTGGTCCGAGCAGTGCGACAGCACCTGGTCGATCATCACCTTCAGGCCCAGGTCGTGGGCACGGGCGATCAGCGCCCGCAGATCGTCCAGCGTGCCGAACATCGGATCGACCGCGCGGTAGTCGGCGATGTCGTAGCCGAAGTCCTTCATCGGGCTCTTGAAGAACGGCGACAGCCAGACGGCGTCCACGCCCAGCCGGGCGAGATGATCGAGCCGGGCCGTGGCACCGCACAGGTCGCCGATGCCGTCCCCGTTGCCGTCGGCGAAGCTGCGCGGGTAGATCTGGTAGATCACCGCGCCGCGCCAGGCGTGTGCACCGTCAGACATGCTCATGCGCCCCTCAGGCCTGCAGCCAGGCGGCGGCCCAGGGCGCGAGCGTCAGCGCATCGCCGTCGCGCTGCGCGCCCTCGCTGAGCGGCAGCAGCTGCGCGCGCTGCGCATCGGCATCGGCCAGGCCCGACAACGAGACCGTCAGCGGCGTGTCCGACAGGTTGAACAGGCACAGCAGCGCCGGTGCGCCAGCATCGGCCGCCTCGGGCCGGCGCCAGAAGGCCAGCAGCTGCGGATGCCCGGGCCACAGCGTCATCGTGCCGCGCAGCAGGGCCGGCTGGTCGCGGCGCCAGTGCAGCAGCGCACGGTAACGGTGGATCAGGGCGGACGGATCGGCCTCGGCGCGGTCGACGGCGCGCGCACGGTGGCTGTCGGCCAGCGGCAGCCAGGGCCGGGTCGCACCGCTGCCGAAGCCCAGGTCCGGCGCATCGGCCACCCACGGCATCGGCGTGCGGCAGCCGTCGCGGCCCTTGAACTCCGGCCACATCGTGATGCCGTACGGGTCCTGCAGGTCCTCGTGGGCGATGGCGGCCTCGGGCAGGCCCAGCTCGTCGCCCTGGTAGATGCAGGGCGAGCCGCGCAGGCTGAGCTGCAGCGCGATGGCCGCGCGCAGCAGGCGCGGATCAGGCTCGGCGCCGCCCCAGCGCGTGGCCAGCCGCGTGACGTCGTGGTTGGACAGCGCCCAGCTCGGCCAGCCCTGGCCGACGACCTCGCCGAAGCGCGTCAGCACCCGGTGCAGGAAGGGCGCGTCATGCCGCTCACCCAGCAGGTCGAAGCAGTAGGCCATGTGCAGCATCGGCGCCCCGCCGGGGCCGGGCGCGGTGTACTCGGCCACGCGGGCCAGGCCGTCGTCATCGCCGACCTCGCCGACCATCGTGCTGCCCGGGAACTCGTCGAGCAGCGCACGCAGCCGCTGCAGGAAGACCAGGTTCTCCGGCTGGCTCTTGTCGAAGCGGTGCCACTGCCAGCCGTAGGGGTTGATCGCGGGCACGGCCGGATCGGTGCCATCGGGCATGCCGCGCGCCGGGTTGTCGCGCAGCTGGCGGTCGTGGACGTAGAAGTTGACCGTGTCGAGCCGGTAGCCGTCGACGCCCAGCTCCAGCCAGAAGCGCACGTCGTCGAGCAGCGCCTGCTGCACCGCCGGTTGGTGGAAGTTCAGGTCGGGCTGGCTGGCCAGGAAGTTGTGCAGGTAGTACTGGCGGCGTCGCGTGTCCCACTGCCAGGCGCTGCCGCCGAAGATGCTGAGCCAGTTGTTGGGCGGCGTGCCGTCGTCCTTGGCATCGGCCCAGACGTACCAGTCGGCCTTGGGGTTGTCGCGGCTGGCGCGGCTCTCGACGAACCAGGGGTGCTGGTCCGAGCTGTGCGACAGCACCTGGTCGATCATCACCCGCAGGCCCAGGCCGTGGGCGCGCGCGACCAGGGCGCGGAAGTCGTCGAGCGTGCCGAACATCGGATCGACGTCGCGGTAGTCCGAGACGTCGTAGCCGAAGTCCTTCATCGGGCTCTTGAAGAACGGCGACAGCCAGATCGCGTCGGCGCCCAGGCGCGCGACGTGTTCGAGCTTCGCGGTGATGCCCGGCAGATCGCCGATGCCGTCACCGTTGGCATCCGCGTAGCTGCGCGGGTAGATCTGGTAGATGACGCCGCCGCGCCACCAGTCGGGGTTGCCTTGCAGGGCCATGGACGGGGATCCTCAGGTTTCGGGTCAGGTCGGGCTCAGCCCTTGACCGCACCGGCGGTCAGGCCGGAGACGATCTTCTTCTGGAAGGCCAGCACGAGGGCGATCAACGGCAGCGTGACCAGCACCGAGGCGGCCATGATCTTGCCCCAGGGGATCTCGTACTTGCTGGCACCGGAGATCAGCGAGATCGACACCGGCACGGTGCGCTCGTTGTTGTCGATGACGAAGGTCAGCGCGAACAGGAACTCGTTCCAGGCCGCGATGAAGGCCAGCAGCCCGGTGGACACCAGCGCCGGCCACAGCAGCGGCAGGAAGACCTTGACGATGATGCGCCAGGGGCTGCAGCCGTCCATGATGGCGGCCTCCTCCAGCTCGACCGGCAGCTGCTTCATGAAGGTGGTCAGCACCCAGACGGTGAAGGGCAGCGTGAAGATCAGGTAGGGCAGCACCAGGCCGGCGGCGCGGTTGTACAGCCCCAGCCAGCGGATCATCTCGAACATGCCCGAGAGCACGGCCACCTGCGGGAACATCGACACCGCCAGGATGGTCACCAGCAGCAGGCCGCGGCCCTTGAACGGGATGCGGCCCAGCGCATAGGCCGCCGTCACACCCAGGAACAGCGACAGCGCGACCACCGCCACCGACACGCCGATCGAGTTGAGGATGTGGCGGCCGAAGGGCTGCTCGGCGATGGTGAACAGGTCGACGTAGTTGCGCAGCGTGGGCGCGGCGGGCACCAGGTCGGTGGAGAACAGCGCCGAGCCGGTCTTCAACGAGGTCGACACCGCATACAGGAAGGGAAACACCGACACCACGGTGACGACGGCGGCCAGCAGGTACAGCAGGGCCGTGCCCGCGCGGCTGCGCGATCCGACGATCTGGCTCATGGGATCAGTTCTCCGACAGCTTCATGCGCGAGACCCGCATGAAGACCAGGGTGGCGGCGCCGATGATCAGGAACAGCGCGGTCGATGCCGCCGAGCCGTAGCCCAGATAGCCGTTGTCGATCATCTCCCGGCGCACGAAGCCGGACATGCTCATCGTGCTGTTGTTGTTCGAGGTCAGCACGTAGATCAGGTCGAAGATGCGCAGCGCGTCGAGCAGGCGGAAGATCACCGCCACCATCAGCGCCGGACGGATCAGCGGCAGCGTGACCTTCCAGAACACGCGCAGCGGATGCACGCCATCGACGCGCGCCGCCTCGTAGCAGTCGGACGGCAGCGTCTGCAGCGCGGCGAGGATCAGCAGCGCCATGAAGGGCGTGGTCTTCCAGACATCGACCGCCACCACCGTCCACAGCGCGTACTCGGGCTGGGCGGTCCAGGCGATCTTGGCCGTGATCAGCCCGGCGCCCTGCAGCAGCGCGTTCACGACGCCGAACTGGTCATGCAGCATCCAACCCCACATCTTGGCCGACACGATGGTGGGGATGGCCCAGGGCACCAGCACCGCCGCCCGGACCCAGGCGCGGCCGCGGAATTCCTGGTTCAGCAGCAGCGCCACGCCCAGGCCCAGCGTCGTCTCCAGGGCCACCGACACCAGCGCGAACTGCAGCGTGTTGCGGATGGCCACGCCCCAGTCGCTGGCCCAGAAGCCCTCGCTGTGGTTCGGGTTGCCGAACAGGCCGTACTCGCCGACATAGTTGTCCCAACCCACGAACTGGGCGGCGGACATGTCGTTGATGTTGGCGTCGGTGAAGCTGAACCAGATCGTGCGGGCCAGGGGCCAGGCGGCCACCAGCAGCAGCGTGACCAGCATCGGCGCCAGGAACAGCCAGGCGGTACGGGACTTGGACGACATCGAGGGCTCCGGGCGCGCGGTCTTCAGCCGATCACCACTTGCCGCGCTGGACCTGCTTGAGCTTGCCTTCGAGCTTCTTCAGCGAGACCTCGGCCTTCTCCTTGCCCGACAGCACGTCGTGCGTGCTGTTCCAGAACGCGGCGCTGACCTCGTTGTACTTCAGGCCCGTGGCGGTGGCCGGACGCGGCACGGCGCTGGTGAACACGTCATAGAGGCTGCCGAAGAACGGGGCGGCGGCCAGCACCTCCTTGTCCTTGTAGAGCTCGGGGATGGTCGGGTTGTACGAGCCCTTGATCGCACGCTCCTTCTGCACGTCCTTGCTCGTCAGGTACATCACCAGATCAGCGGCCTCGGCGGGGGCCTTGGAGTACTTGCTGACGGCCAGCTGCCAGCCGCCGAGGGTGGCCGCGTGCTGGCCGCCCTCGCCGCCCTTGGGCAGGGCCGAGACGCCGATCTTGTCCTTGATCTTGCTGTCGGCGCCGTTGCCCAGGCTCCAGGCATAGGGCCAGTTGCGCATGAACACGGCATTGCCGTTCTGGAACACGCCGCGGGCGTCCTCCTCGCCGTAGTTCAGCACGCCGGCCGGGGCGATGGTGCCGATCCACGAGGCGGCGGTGTTCAGCGCCTTGACCGCGTTCGGGTTGTTGACGGTGATCTTGCCGCCCGCGTCCACGATGTTGCCGCCGCCGTAGCTCCACAGCCATTCCACGGCATCACAGGTCAGGCCCTCGTAGGCCTTGGCCTGGAAGACGAAGCCCTGCATGTCGGCATTGCCGGCCTTGCGCTCGGCGTCCTGGATCTTCCTGGCGGTGGCCGCCAGCTGCTCCCAGGTGGCCGGCGGCTTCTCGCCGTGCTTGTCCAGCAGGTCCTTGCGGTAGTAGAGCAGGCCGGCATCGGTGAACCACGGCATGGCGATCAGCTTGCCGTCGGCCGTGTTGTTGGCGACGATGGACGGGAAGTGGGTTTTCTCCACACCCTTGGAGTAAGGCTTCAGGTCCAGCAGATGGTCCTTGATCATGCCGGGCCAGACCACGTCGACGTTGATCACGTCGAGATCGGCGCTCTTGGCGGCGAACATCTGGCGGAACAGGGCCAGGATGTCGGTCGTCGACTGCGGCGGCGTGAACAGCTTGACCGTGTGGCCGGTCTTCTTCGACCAGGCCTCCGTGTGCTTCTTGCAGAACTCGAAATCCTGGCCCACCGAGCCGCAGGAGATGGTGACGGTGGCGGCTTGCGCGCCGACGAGGCTGCCTGCGGTGAGCAGAGCGGCGACGGCGATGGGCTTGAGGGTCTTGTGCATGGCGTCTCCGGGTTCGGTTCAGGTCGTTCGGACGGCTCGACGGCCGTCAGGCTGCAGCGACGATGGCGGGGCCACCGTGTCCGGCACCTCCATCTCCAAAGCGGTTTGGACTTTATCCAAATCGCTTTGGATCGCGACTCAGGGCATACCCTGGTCCTGGAGATGCACGACGGGGGATGGCCGGCCCGGCGCGGGCGCGGCCGCCGACCTCATTCCGGCGGCGGGCCGATGGTGTCGCCGTCGACGAAGCCCGGCTGGCGCAGCACCTGGCGCTCGGCCAGCGGCTGGCGGCCGGACACGCCCAGCAGCAGCTCGCCCAGCGCCTGCCCGGTGGTGTAGGCCGTGGGCTGGGTGACGGCCGCGACGCGGAACTGGCTGAACAGCGTGTCCTCGGGCACCCCCTCGTTGACGATGACCGAGATGTCACGCCCGATGCGCACACCCGCATCCAGCAGCGCGCGGATCAGGCCGACGCCACCGAGGTTGTTGTCGACGATCACCGCCGTGGGCCGCGGCGAGAGCACCAGCAGCTGCTGGGCGGCCGCATGACCGCTGCGCCGCGCCAGGCTGCCGCCCAGCACCCAGGCCGGATCGGGCTCGATGCCGGCCTCGCGCATCGCCTGCAGATAGCCGGCATGGCGCTGGAACGCGTAGTTCATCTCCAGCGGCGAGTGCACGTAGGCGATGCGCCGGTGGCCGAGCGCCAGCAGCCGCAGCACGGCCAGCCGCGAGCAGGCCTCGTTGTCGAAGTCCAGCCAGGCGTAGCCGTCGGGCTCGGCCGTGCGGCCGTAGGCGACGAAGGGAAAGCCGGTGCGCTGCAGGTAGTCGATGCGGGGATCGTCACGCAGCGTCTGCGCGACCAGCAGCGCGTCCACCCGACGGCCCTTGACCATGCGTTCGTAGACGCGCAGCTCGTTCTGGCGCGGCGCGGTGGCCACCAGCAGATCGGTCTCGGTCTGCTCCAGCGTGTGCGACAGCCCCTCCAGCATCTCGCGGAAGGACGGATTGCCGAGGAACTCGCTGGCGGCCGAGTAGATGACGCCGATGGCGTCGGAGCGGCCCATCGCCACCTGGCGGGCGGCACGGTTGGGTTGGTAGCCGGACTCGCGGGCGGCCTGCTGCACGCGTTCGCGGGTCACCGGGCTCACGTCACTGTAGCCCCCGAGGGCGCGGCTGACCGTCGTCGGCGACAGCCCCAGCCGCGCGGACAGCTCCTTCAGATTGATCGACATCGGGGCCGATTATCCAAGGCCCGGCCGGGCCGGCCAGGACGGCGGCGGGCGGACACCCGGAGTGAAGGAGCCGTTCATGGTCGGCACGGGCCGCGGAAGCGGCCGGAGTTCAAAGCGGTTTGGCCATTGTCCAAAGCGCTTTTGATCCTGAGCATCCGGGTCATCCCCAGGATCGGTCGGCCGGCCGCGGGCCGGGCATCGGCCGGCGGGCCTCGGGGGTGGCCCCTGGCCGATGCCGTGCGCCTCAGTCCATGTGGCGGCGCGCCATCGCGCGCAGGTCCTCGGCGTAGGACGGCTGGGTGGCCTCGTAGTGGGCGGCCAGCTCCATCAGCTCCTCGGCATTGCGCGGCTCGCTGCTGACCGGGGCCTGCCACCAGCGGCCCAGCGCACCGACGGCGGTCTGGATACCGGCGGCGACGCGGGCGAAGGCCAGATCCAGCGGGCTGCTGTGGCGGAAGGACATGCTGTGGGCGGTCATGGCGGGCTCCTGGGTAGGGCGTCAGGTCGTGGCGCGCCGGTGTGCCGTGCGCCGCTCGGGGGCCTCCGGATCCGAAGGCATCCTGGGGTAAACCCCGATGCTTCGCAGTCTAGGGTTAACCCGCAGTCGGCGTCCGGTGGAAATGCGCATCCCTGATATTCGCGTCAGTGATGACACGGCCATCGAGTGGCCACAGACATGAACTTCCGCACATTCGACCTCAATCTGCTGCGCGTGTTCGACGCCGTGATGGCCGAGCGCAACCTGACCCGCGCCGCCGGTCAGCTGGCGATGACCCAGCCCGCCGTCAGCCAGGCGCTGCGCCGGCTGCGCGAGGCGGTGGGCGAGCCGCTGTTCACCCGCGCCGCCCACGGCGTGCGCCCCACCCAGCGCGCGCACGACCTGTGGCCGCCGGTGCAGCAGGCCCTGCGCCAGCTGCGCCAGACGCTGGACCCGGTCGACTACGACCCGCAGACCGCGCCGCAGTCCTTCGTGCTGGCGATGGCCGACGCCACCGCCGCGCTGATGCTGCCGCCGCTGATGGCCGATCTCGGCGCCCGCGCCGCGCAGGCCCGGCTGCGCGTGCTGCCGCTGGCCACCCGCGATCCGGGCGCCCTGCTCGACCGTGGCGAGGCCGATCTGGCCATCGGCCACTTCCCCGAGGTGGTGGCGCGCCTGTCCGGCCTGGGCGCCCAGGCCGATCTGGCCCACCGCGCACTCTACCCATCGCGTTATGTGTGTGTCATGCGGCGCGGACACCCGCTGGCCGACGGGCCGCTGGATCTGGAGCGCTACTGCGCCGCCGACCACCTGCTGGTGAGCTTCTCCGGCCGGCCGCAGGGCCTGATCGACGAGGCGCTGAGCGCGCTCGGCCGCCAGCGCCGGCTGGTGCTGACGGTCAACCAGTTCTTCACCGCCGGCCGCGTGGTGGCCGCCACCGACCTGCTGGCGGTGCTGCCCGAGGCCTTCCTGCCGATGACGGGCGCGGCCGAGGCGCTGATCAGCCGCCCGCTGCCGCTGCCGATCGCGCCGATGGCGGTGCACCTGCTGTGGCACCGCCGGCTCGACCACCATCCGGCCCAGCGCTGGTTGCGCGAGCGGCTGCTGGCGGCCGCCGCGGCCGGGCCGGCGCCCGAGCTCAGAACCGGGCGCTGACGCTCAGCCGCAGCGCCCGCCCCGGCTCGCGTGAGCCGACCACCCCCTCGTAGCCCGCGATCGACTGGAAATCCTCGTTGCTGCCGTGGTCCAGATGGTCGTGGTCGAACACGTTCTTGAGCACCAGCGAGACGGTCCAGTCCGGCGCGGCCCTCGGACGCCAGTCGGCCTGCAGGTCGTGCACCGCATAGCCGGGCTTGCGCACCGTGCCCACGGCCGTCTCCAACGCGTCGATGGCGCGCACGAAGCGGCCCTGCCAGCCCAGCTCCAGCTGCGGCGTGGCCCGCCACTGCGCCTGGGCGCTGAGGGTGTCGCCCTGGCTGGTGCCCAGGCCGTTGTGCTCGTAGGCGTTCAGGCGCCGCCCGTTCAGCGTGGCCCGCACATGCTGCAGGCCGGCGCCGTACTGCCAGGCGCCCTGCCCGCCGTTGGCCTGCAGCAGCCAACCCTGCGAGCGCAGGCGGCCGACGTTCTCGTAGCGCACCGGACGGCCCAGCGGATCGGCGATCACGTCGTCGACCGTGGTGCGGAAGAGCCGGCCATCGAGCGTCCAGCCGCCGAGCCGGCGCAGCACGCCCAGCTCGGAGCCGGCGGCCTGTTCGGGGCGCAGATCGGCGGCGCTGGCCGCCAGCACGTCCTGCTTGAAGGCGTCGCGCACCTTGGGTCCGCGCAGCGCCCGGCCATGGCCGGCATGCAGCGCCCAGCCGTTCGGTGACTGCCAGCGCAGCGTGGCGTTCGGGCTGTAGCCGTCGGCCGCGCGCTGCGCGCCGTCGACGGTGCTCAGGCGCCAGCGGTCATGGCGCAGGCCCAGGTCCAGCGTCCAGGCGGGCTGCAGCCGCAGCGTGGCCTGGGCATAGGCGCCGCTGACCCGGCCCCGCTCGGCATGGTCGTCCGGGCTGCTGCCGGCGCCCGAGCGGATGCGGTCGAGCCGGTGGTCGATGCCGTAGACCAGCTGGCCCCAGCCACCCTGGGCGATGTTGCGCAGGTCCAGCCCGCTGCTGTGGACCCGGCCGGTGAACAGGCCCCAGCGGCCGACCACGTCCTGCTGCAGGTCCTGGCGGCTGTCGTAGGCCGTGGCCTCGACATGGACGGACGGGTGGCCGGGATCCCAGGTCCAGCCCAGGGTGCCGCTGCGCCGGCTGCTCTCCAGCGGGTAGGCGGCGTTGAAGCTGCTGATCACCCATTGCGGCCGCTGGGCGCGCAGGCCCTCGTCGCGCTGCTGCTGCAGGCCCAGGCTCAGGCGGTGGCCCTGCCAGGGCTCGCCGACGAGCTTGAACATCCCCAGGCGCTGGCGGGCCCCGCTGCCGGTGACGGTGCGGCCGGCCCCGTCGCGGTAGTCGTTCTCGTCCTGGTCGGTCAGCGCCAGCAGGGCCGACCAGTCCTCGTTCAGGCGGCCGAACAGGCTGGTGTGGACGCGGCTGCCCCGGCCATTGCCGCTGTGGCCGAGCTTGACCAGCGCCCCGGCGCGCTCGCCCGGGCGCAGCAGATCCTGCGGATCCTTGGTCTCGAAGCGCAGGGCGCCGCCGAGGGCGCCGGGGCCGGCGGTCGCATCACCCGGGCCGGCCTGCAGGCTGACGCGCTTGAGCAGCTCGGGCTCGACCTGGATGCGGCCGGTGTGGTGGAAGGTCTGGCCCGCGACGGCCGCGCCATCGACGGTGACCTGCAGCAGCGTGTCCTCCAGGCCGCGCAGATAGACCTTCTGGGCCACCGCGTGGCCGCCGCCGACGACCACGTCCGCCTGGCCGGCGAACACGTCCTCCAGGTCGCGGGCCTGGGTCCGCTGCAGGGTGGCGGCCGTGACGCGGGCCGGTTCACCGGGGCGCTCCTCGCGGCCACGCACTCGCAGCGCCGGCAGGCCGACCTCGGCCACCGCGGCGGGGGCCGGCGTGGCGGCCGTGGCCGTGGCCGTGGCCGTGGCCGGGGTCGTGACGCCTGCCGGCAGGCCGGCGGCAGCGCCGGCCGCGGCGGCGCGCAGCACGGTCCAGCCGCCCTGGGGCAGCGCCTGCGCCTGCAGGCCGGTGCCGTCCAGGATGCGGGCCAGGCCGTCCTTCCAGGCCCAGCGGCCCTGCAGGCCGGCGCTGCGCAGGCCGGCCGTCAGCCGCGCATCGACGACCAGGGTCACGCCGGCCTGGGCGGCGTAGCGGTTGAGCACCTCGTCGAGCGTGCCGGCGGAGATGTCGTGCTGCACGAGCCGGGCCTGCTGCTGCTGCTGCTGCTGCTGCTGCGGCGGCGGCGCCACGGCATCGGCGGCCCGGGCCTGCGGCATGGCGCCGGCCAGCAGGGCCCAGACGGCCAGGGCGGCGGCGGTGTGCGCCGGCGGACGGGCGGCGGCCCGGTCGCGCGACGCGAGGAACGGATGCGGGCATCGCGGGATGGGCTGGGCGGTCGGTGTGGGCACGGGATTCCTCCTGGACATCGTGGGCAACGGGGAGCGGCCCCCCAGGCCACCCCTACACCCCGCTATCCCGGACGAGCCGCCCGGGCGTTCGGTGACTGAGCCCTGCCCCGCCACATCACCCCCGCGATCAGGGGGGATGTCGATCGACACCGCCGCTCAGGCCGCCCGCACCGACACCCACCAGGGCCCCAGCCGCTGCAGGCGCAGCGGCAGCACCTGCACCAGCGCCTCCAGCGCGGCATCGACCGGCTGCAGCGCGAACACGCCGCTGACCGGCCAGCGCGCCACCGCCGCATCCCAGCGCAGCCAGCCCGCGCGGTAGCGGCCGAGCTCGGCCAGCAGCTCGCCCAGGGGCTGGCGCTCGACGGCCAGCAGGCCGCGGGTCCAGGCATCGGCCAGTGTCGGCAGCGGCTGCAGCGGGCCGATGGCGCCGGCCGTCCACCAGCACTGGGCGGCCGCCGGCACCCGGCGCGGCGCCGCCGGGCCGTGACCGCGCACGACGGCCGCGCCGGCATGGACCTGCAGCCGGCTGCCCCGCCCACGCTCGGCGGCCACGTGGCGCACCGACACCCGGGCCCCGGGGGCGAACACCTCACCGGCGGGCGTGCGCACGGTCCAGGCGCCCCGGACGCCCTCGCCCTCGCCCTGCGCACCACCCTGCACGCCCGTCCCCCCCCGTGCGAGCGGGCCCGGCGCCAGCAGCAGCTCGCCCTCGTACAGCCGCAGCGTGCGCGCGACCGGATCGACATCGACCGCCGTGGCCGTGCCCAGATGCAGCTGGCTGCCATCGGCCAGCGTCCAGGCCCGCCACTGGCCGACGGCGGTGCGATGGTCGGCGTCCCCGGCGGCCAGCCGCCCACCCGCCGATGGATCGAGGCCGCGCCAGAGGGCGGTGCCGCCGCCCAGGACCAGGCCCGCGCCGAGCAGACGGCGGCGCAGCGGAGCGGGCGTCTGCCGGGACGACGGCGCGGCCGCACCCGGTGAGCCGCCGGCCGGAGCGGCAGACCCGGCCGTGGGCGTGCCGCGCTCGACCGCCGCGGCATGGCCGTCGTCCCGGGCGGGCCGCCGCACGGCGGAGGGACCGGCGCCCGGGCCGGCTCCGGCTCCGACACCTGCAGCGGCGCCGCCCGCCAGCCCCTCCAGGCACAGGCCGAAGCGGCGCACCTGCTGCCAGGCCTGCTGATGCGCCGCCGAGCGCTGGTGCCAGCGCTCGAAGCGGGCCCGCTCGGCCGCCGTCACCTCGCCCGACCACAGACAGACCTGCCAGCGCAGGGCCTCGTCGCGCAGGCGGTCGCTCACGGCGCCACGGCCCCGGTCGCGTCATCGGCCGCGTCACCGGCGGTGTCACCCACCGCATCACCGACGGTGCCACCGTCCGGCAGGCCGCCCGCCGCCCCGTCGAAGGCGGCATGGCAGGCCTGCAGTGCGCGCAGCATGTCGGCCCGCACGGTGGCCGGCGCACAGCCCTGGCGCCCGGCGATCTCGCGGTAGCTCAGGCCCTCCAGCCGCGACAGCAGGAAGGTGTCGCGGCAGCGCGGGGGCAGTGCCTGCAGCGCCCGGTCGATCAGGCGCAGGCTCTGCAGCAGCACGGCCTGCTGCTCGGCCGACAGCGCCAGCGCCTCGGGCTGCACGGCCAGGTGCTGCAACCAGGCCTGTTCCAGCACCTGGCGTCGATGGCCGTCGATGACCAGCGCGCGGGCAATCTGCAGCAGGAAGGCGCGGGCCTGGGCGGGCTCGGGCAGCCGGCCGCTGACGATCAGGCGCAGCCAGGTGTCCTGGGCCAGATCGGCGGCCCGGTGGCCGCAGCCCAGCCGCCGCCGCAGCCAGGCCAGCAGCCAGCCCTGGTGATCGCGGTACAGCAGACCGGCGGCCAGCCCCTCCCGGGGCGACAGCGCCGCGCTCACCGCGACGGCGGTCGCCGGGCCTGCACCCAGGCCAGCGTCCAGGCGACGGACACCACGCCCACCGTCATCAGCATCAGCCAGACCAGCAGGGCCATCGAGCCGCGGTCGACCTGCAGACACAGGACGAAGGACAGCGCCAGCGCCAGGCCGGCCAGCACGCGCAGACCTGTCCGGCCGGCCGGCTGCGCCAGGAGGCGCGCGAGCCAGGCCGGCCGCGCCGGTGCGTGCTCGTCCATCGCCAGGGCCAGGCCGACCATGCCGGCCAGCGCGGCCAGGGCCGCCAGCAGCAGCACGGCGGCGGCCGGCAACGCCACGACAGTGCCGCTCATCGGGCCCGCCCTTCGCGCAGCGCATGCACCGTGGCCACGGCCGCGGCATCGGCACCGCGCGGGGCCACACCGGCCGTGGCCACGCCCGCCGCAGCCGCAGCCGCCGCATCGGCACCCGCCGCGGCGTTCCAGGTGGGCGGCCGGCCCAGGCCGGCGGCCGCGCGGCGGGCCAGACGCTGCGCCGCCCACAGCGCCAGCAGCGCGGTCACCAGCAGGCTCAGGTCGACGCCGGCCACCGCCATGTCCGGTTGCAGGAACAAGGTGCGGCCCAGGTGATCGCCCGTCGTCCAGGCATTGAGCGCGACCGCGGCCACGGCCAGCACGGCCAGCGCCAGGCACTGCTCGCGCCAGGCCGGGTTCAGCCGTGCCCGGGCCACCGGCGCGCCACGCCAGGCCGCATGCAGGCCGGCCGCCAGCCAGACGCCCCAGAACACGCCCTGCTCCCAGTCGCCCTTGCCCACCAGATCGGCCGGCAGCGCCCGGTTGGCCACCAGCATGCCGACGGCCGCCAGCACCATGCCGGTGACGCTGGCCACGCCCAGCGCATCGACCACCCGCGCCCCGATCCGCCCCTGACGCGCATGCTGCTGCTTGCGCTTCTCGACGAAGAAGAGGAAGCCGGTGGCCAGGCACACGCAGCCCAGCAGGCCGCCGGCCACGTACAGCCAGCGCAGCAGCCAGTGCTCGAAATGCTGCAGGTGCAGGCCGACGAAGAACTCGTGCAGGCCGGAGACGGCCGGCGGCTCGGGCTCCTCGTGCAGCACCTCGCCGGTGCTGCCCTTGAAGTGGATGGCCTGGCCGACCAGCGCGATGCGGTCGCTGCCCGCCCGGTAGAGGCTGACGATGGCATTGGCATCGCCGACGTGGCGCACCATCAGGAAGCCGACATCGCCGGCCATGTCGCGCGCGGCCCAGCGCCGGCGGGCCTCGACCATCATCGCGTCGACCGAGGCCAGCGGCGCGGCGATGCCCGCGCGCTCGTGCGGCAGGCCGGTGGCCTGCGCCTCGGCCACCTCGTGCTGGTCGTGCAGCGGCTTGAGCGGCCACAGCGTGACCGGCAGGAAGTAGCTGGACGCGAAGATCAGCAGCCCGGTGAAGGCGAAGAAGAAGTGGAAGGGCAGGCCCGCCACGCCGCTGAGGTTGTGCAGATCGAGCGTGCTGCGCTGCACCGACTTGCGCGGCCGGAAAGTGAAGAACTCGCGGAAGATGCGGCGGTGGATGATCACCCCGCTGACCAGCGCGGCCATCATCACCAGCCCCGCCAGGCCGACCAGGTAGATGCCCAGGTTCATCCAGCCCAGGTGCAGGCCGTAGTGCATCGGATAGAACCAGGCACTGCCGATCTTGAGCTGGTCGGCCCGCACCGCGCGGCCGTCGCGCGGATCGATCGTCGCCTGGCCGTGGATGTGGTTGTGGGTCGACGGATCGCGCGGCTGCGGCACCCGGAAGCCCGTGCCGATGGCCAGCACCGGATCGCGATGCGTGGTGTAGGCCCAGTACTCGTCGGCCGGCAGCTCCAGCCGGGGCGTGGCCGGCCCGCGGGCCGCATCGTGCAGCGCCGGCATCTGCGCGGCGTACTCGGCCTCGTCGGGCTGCACCCGCTGCAGGGCCGGCAGCAGCACGCGGTCGAACGAGGGCATGGGCTGCGGCGCGAAGCGGGTCTGCGGCAGCGCCCAACGGTCGATCTCGCGGTCGAAGACCGAGAGCGCGCCGAAGAAGAAGACCACGATCAGCACGAAGCCGATCACCAGCCCGAACCAGGTGTGCAGCCAGGCCATGGCCTGACGGAGAGGGGCGGTCATGGGAACTCCTCGTCTCGAACGTCAGGCGACCAGGCGGGACTGCAGCGCCAGCGCCAGCGCGGTCGGCAGCGCGGTGCCCAGCGCCAGCACCCAGCCGACCCGGCGCAGGCTGCGGGCGACCAGCACCCACAGGAACAGCACCAGGAACAGCAGCAGGCCGGCCATCGTCATCGTCTGCTCGGCCGGATGGAAATCGACCCCGACGCCGACCAGCAGGGCCACCCCGCCGGCGGTCACCGCCCAGGTGCAGGCCCAGGCGCCGAAGATGGCCGCCAGCACGCGCAAGGTGATCTGCATCGCCGGCCTCAGAAGCTGTAGCGCGCGCTCAGGCGCGTGGTGCGTGGTGCACCCCAGCCGTAGGAGCTGTAGAAGCCCACCTGGCTGTAGTAGCGCTTGTCGAGGGCGTTGTCGACGTTGAGCTGCAGCGCGAGCGCCGGCTGCACCTGCCAGCGCGCCATCAGGCTGACCAGCGCGTAGGCGCCCTGCGACACGCGCTCGGCCTGGCCCAGCGGGTTGCTGCCGTCGGCCCAGACCGCGCTTTCCCAGTTCACGCCGCCGCCCACGGTGACGGCCTGCCACTGCGCGGGCAGGCGCCAGCGGGTGTGCAGCTTCAGCGTGCGCCGCGGATGGTCGCTGTTGACGGCCTGGCCCTGCGCATCCTCGGCGATGAAGTGGGACCAGCCGGCCGACAGCTGCCAGTCGGCGCTCGGCGAGCCGGTCAGCTCCAGCTCGTAGCCGCGGCTGGTCGCGCCTTCGCTGGCATAGGACGCCTCGACGGGCGGGCTGGTGCCGGGCACGTACTGGCCGGTGTCGGTCTGCGCCAACCCGTCCTGGCGGATGTGGAACAGGCTGGCCTGGCCCTGCAGCCGGCCGTCCAGGAAATCGCCCTTCAGGCCGACCTCGCTGACGCGGCCGATGACCGGTGCGAGATAGGCGCCGTAGCGGTCGCGCTCGGTCTGCGGCTTGAAGATGCTGGTGTGGCTGGCATAGGCCGACAGGCGCTCGTCCAGATCCAGCACCAGCCCCAGATAGGGCGTCAGGCGATCGGCCTGCAGCTTCACGCCGCTGCTGGTGACGTCCTTGCGCCAGCGGGTCTGGCGCAGGCCGGCGATGAGCTTGAGGTCATCGGCCAGGCTGAAACGGCCGACGGCCGACAGCGCGGTCTGGCGCGTCTCGTAGGACTCGTAGGGGCTGGCGCTGGTCCAGGCCGGCTCGGCATAGCTGCCGTCCCAGGCGCGGATGTCGCCCACGCTGTCGAGCGCGGCCCAGTCGAAGCCCCAGCCGAGCGCGGCGAAGTCCTGCCGCGCGTGGTGCAGGTTCACGCTCAGCTCGTGGCGGCGGCCGAACAGCTGCAGCGGGCCGCTGGCGCGCAGGCTCAGGTCGTCCTGCGTGCGCTCGGTGTCATAACGGCCGGGCCAGGCGGACATGCCCAGACCCGTGGTGGCATCGGCATAACCGTAGAGATAGAGCAACTTGGAGTGGCTCTCGGTCTGCACCCGCTGCAGCACGCCACGCAGGCTCCAGCCGCCGGCCAGCGTGTGGCGCAGGTCGACGTTGAGCTTGCGGTTGTCGGTCAGCCAGCGCGTCCAGCGGGCGGCGGTGGTGTCCGACAGGCCGAAGTCGGTGTCGCTGCCATCGGCATACCAGGTCGGCAGCGCGCCCCAGGTCGGGCCCTTCGGGTCGTTGCGCTGCACGCTCCAGGAGACGTCGAGCTGGGTGCGCGGCCCCAGGTCGGCGCCGAGGGTCGCCAGCAGCAGCTGACGGTTGTCCTGTGCGTAGCGGCGCCAGGAATCCTGCTGACCGGCCAAGGCCACCACGCGGCCGCGCAGGTCGCCGCGGGCGTCCAGCGGCGCGCTGACGTCGACCATGCCCTCGCGCAGCGAGCGGCTGCCCAGGCTCAGCTGGGCCTGGCCGGTCAGCGTGCGCGCGGTGGCCCGCTTCTGCACCAGGTTGATGGCCGCGCCCGGATCACCGACCCCGGCGACCAGACCGGCCGCCCCGCGCACGACCTCGACCCGGTCGTAGAACTCGGCCGGCAACAGCGTCTCGCCGCCGGCCCAGCTGGCCTCCCAGGCCATGGGCAGGCCGTCGTGCAGCAGGCTGGAGATGTCGAAGCCACGCGCCTTGTAGCCGTGGCGGTGGCTGTCGTATTCCTTGGCCGTCACGCCGGTGGCGGCGTTGACGATGTCGGTGACGGTGGCGAGCGCCTGGTCCTCGATGCGCTGGCGGGTGATGACGGTGACGGCCTGCGGCGTCTCGCGCGGGCTCAGGTTCAGGCCGGTGGCGGTGGACGTGCTTTCCGCGTGATAGGCGCCGGTGCCCTCCGTCGGCGCAGACCGGTCGGCGGCCATCGCCCGGGCACGGACCTTCAGCGGCTGCAGCGCGGTCGTGGCGGACGCGGCGGGGGCCGGGGCCTGCACGGTGGCAGTGGCGGTGGCGGTGGCGGTGGCCGGTGCCGTGGCAGCCGGCGGCTCAGCGGACGGGGACTGGGCCAGGGCCGGGCCGGCGACGGCAGCCAGGGACGTGCAGCAGGCGACGGCGCGGGGCCAGGCCATGCGGGGCCGGCGGCGGCCTCGGACAGGGTTCGACATCGGATGACGGAAGACAGCAGGGACACGGATGCCGGCGGCGGACCGTGACCACGGTGCTGCCGGCAGGACGGACCGCATCCGGGCGACGGCTACCGGATGCACCGCCCCGCAGGACTGAACGCTGCGGGCACGGCACGGCGGATCCGGCGGGCGGATCGGCCGATTCAGGACGAATCAATGCAAATGATAACGCCTCGCATTGCGATTCATCAAATCCGCACCTCAACCCAGGGCATGCACCGCCGCACGCCAGCGCTGCCCGACCGCGGCCCAGTCCATCACCTGGAAGAAGGCGGCGACGTACTCGGCCCGCCGGTTCTGGTACTTCAGGTAGTAGGCATGCTCCCAGACGTCCAGCCCGGCCAGCGGCTGGTGGCCGTGCATCAGCGGGCTGTCCTGGTTGGCGCTGCTCTCGATGACCAGATGGCCATCCGGCTTCAGGCACAGCCAGGCCCAGCCGCTGCCGAAGCGGCTGAGCGCGGCCTCGGTCCAGCGGGTGCGGAAGCCCTCGATGCCGCCCAGGTCGCGCGTCAGGGAGGCCGCCAGTTCGGCGTCGGGCGTCCCGCCGCCCGGCGTCATGGTCTGCCAGAACAGGCTGTGGTTGGCATGGCCGCCGCCGTGGTTGCGCACGGCGCCCTGCAGCGTCGCGGGCAGGTCGTCCCAGCGCCGCAGCAGGGCCTCGACCGGCAGGTCTTCCAGGCCGCTGCCGGCCAGGGCCTTGTTCAGGCCGTCGACATAGGTCTGATGGTGGCGGCCATGGTGGATCTCCATGGTCGCGGTGTCGATGCAGGGCTCCAGCGCGGACGTGGGCCAGGGCAAGGCGGGCAGGACGTGGGGCATGAGGAAGCAAGGCTCCAGCAGAGGGTTCCGGTCAGACCGGAAACGGCACGGCGGCGCAGGGCCGCCGCGGGATCAGTGCAGACGCCGTGGCCCGGCCGGCGCCGGTGGCGTCGATCGGGTGGAGGACGGGGCCGTGCCGGCCGGCGCGGGCACGGCCGGCGGCCAGCCCGCCGACAGCCAGCGGCGCAACTCCGGCATCGGCCCGTGGCAGGCATCCAGACGGCTCAGGGCCGACAGCGTGGCCGGCAGCTGCGAGGCGGCGGCCGCCCGCAACGCGGCCGGTGTGCGGCCATCGGCCAGCGCGCCCAGCAGGCTGGCGTGGATGGACAGCACGGTGCGCACGGCCGCCTCCACCCGGCCGCAGCCGCGCAGGGCCTCGGACAGGTTCAGGTGGCTGACGGTCAGCGTGGCCAGGGCATCGTCCATTGCCGGCCAGCGGTGGAAGGCCGACAGCACCATCGCGCGGGCTTCCTCGTAGAGCGGCACCGCGCGTTCGCACAGACCGTGCTCGTACAGACCGTGGGCGCGCAGGGTCAGCTGCTCCCAGAGACGGACGACGTCGTGTGGCATGGGATCAGGCCAGCAGATGGTCGAGCGCCGTCATCAGCACGAAGCCCAGCAGCAGCCCGGTGGTGGCCGAGCGCTCGTGGCCCTGGCGGTGGGACTCGGGGATGACCTCGTGGCTGACGACGAACAGCATGGCCCCCGCCGCGAAGGCCAGCGCCGCCGGCAGCGCCGCCTGCGCCGGGGCCAGCGCCAGGGCCGCCACCACCGCCGCCAAGGGCTCGACCAGACCCGAGACCGCGCCGATCACCGCCGCGCGCCAGCGCGCCATGCCCGCCTGCCACAGCGCCAGTGCGACGAGCAGGCCTTCGGGCACATCCTGCAGCGCGATGCCGATGCCCAGCGCGGAGGCCTGGCCCTCGGTCAGGCCCACGGCCGCCACGCCCAGCGCCAGCCCCTCGGGCAGGTTGTGCAGGACGATGGCCAGCACGAACAGCAGGCTGCGCCGCCACGGCAGCTCGGCGCCACCCACCGCAGGCCGGCCGCCATCGGGCTGGTGCTGGTGCGGCAGCACACGCTCCAGCGCCATCAGCGTGAAGCCGCCGGCCAGCAAGGCCAGGAGCACGCCCACGGCCCCACCGGCGCCGAAGGCCGACGGTCCGCGCACCATCTGCAGCGCCGGCAGGATCAGCGACCAGGCCGACGCCGCCAGCATCACCCCGGCACCGAAGCCCAGCAGCACGTCCAGCATCTGGCGCGACGGCGCCCGCAGCAACAGCATCGGCAACACCCCGAGGGCGGTCGCCAGGGCCGCGCCGCTGGACAGCAGCAGCGCATGGCGCACGTCCACCGCGGTGGCCTGCGCCCACAGCGGGGCCAACGTCACCCACAGGCCGGCCAGGCAGATCGACAGACCGATCCACTGGCGCGGCAACAGGCTGCGGCCGCTCATGGCAGCCCCCCGACCGGCACCCACCACCAGACGGCACCGACCACGGCCAGCACCAGCCCCCAGTCCGTCAGGGCCTGCCAGCGGGACGAGCGGCGGGCCGCCTGGCGCGGACATTCACGCGCGGCCGACCGCCGGTCCGACCACCACCCGAACCGCAGGCCGGCCCGCGCTGGCCGCCGCGACGGCCGACCCGCCACCCGGCAAGCCTCCAGGGACACCCCTGCAGAGCCACGCGCAACAGACATCCCCAGCCTCCTTCAGCAAGGATCGAAGGCTGGCGCTGGGCTGGCGTTCGGATGGAACGATCGGACGATGCTCAGGCGGCGCCCCCGGCCGGCCCCGGACACACAGGCCGGGACGGCCGGACACCGCCTCACAATCGAATGATAATCATTCTCGTTTGAGAATGAAAGCCTCGCCCTCAGCAGGGCCGTTGCGCCCGCCGGGCACGGGCCACCCGGGAGACCGGCGCACGGCCCAGCTCGGCACTGATCCAGTGCGCCGTGTCCACCAGCCGGTCCAGATCGATGCCGGTGTCCACGCCCAGCCCCTGGAACAGCCAGACCAGATCCTCCGTCGCGACATTGCCGGTGGCCCCGGGCGCATACGGACAGCCCCCGAGCCCGGCCACCGAGGCGTCGAAGCAGCGCACCCCCGCCTGCCAGGCCGCATGCACATTGGCCACGCCCATGCCCCAGGTGTCGTGGAAATGGCCGGCCAGGCGCGCCACCGGCACCCGCCGCGCCACGGCGTCCAGCATGGCCTGCACCTGGGCCGGCGTACCCACGCCGATGGTGTCGCCCAGCGAGACCTCCTCGCAGCCCAGGTCATCCAGCCGCCAGGCCACCTCGGCGACCTGATGCGGATCGACCGCGCCCTCCAGCGGACAGCCCAACACGCAGGAGACGTAGCCCCGCACGGCGACGCCGGCCTCACGCGCCCGGGCCATCAGCGGCGCGAAGCGGGCGATGGACTCGGCGATCGAGCAGTTGATGTTGCGCCGCGAGAACGACTCCGAGGCGGCGGCGAACACCGCCACCTCCCGCGCACCGGCGGCCAGCGCGGCCTCGAAGCCCTGCAGATTGGGCGTCAGCACCGGATAGCGCACGCCGGGCCGGCGCACCAGCGCCTGCATCAGGGCGGCATGGTCGGCCATCTGCGGCACCCATTTCGGCGAGACGAAGGCGGTGGCCTCGATCTCGCGCAGGCCGGCGTCGGCCAGGCGGTCGATCAGCGCCAGCTTGGTGGCGGTGGTCACCGGTTGCGCCTCGTTCTGCAGGCCGTCGCGCGGCCCCATCTCGACCAGGCGCACCGCCTCGCGCACCACCTCGCGCATCACCGACATCGTCGTCTTCCTTCCGCATCGACGGCCACCGGACCCGACGGCGCGCCGTCGCGCCGCCCTCGGCGTCCCGGGGCCGCGGCGCACTGTGCCACAGCCGGCCACGGCGCGCGCGCAGGGCCGGCCTGGCGGCAAGCCCCGGCTTGCGCCGCGCCACGCAGACGCCACAATCGGCGCGTCCGGCCCTGTACGGCTGCCCTGCGCTGCACTGCGGCGGGGACGCGCCGTCGCCACACAGGCATCCACGATCGAGATGCCACGGCAGATCACGGGCCGCTCAGGAGGACGCAGGGGTGACGACGCAGCAGTACGGCCAGTCCTGGCAGGAACGGGACGCACGACGGCGTCGCCAGATCGACGAGCAGACCGCCCGGCGCCTGCTCGGCAGCGTGGGCACCCTCACGCTGGGTGGCGCGCTGCTGACCTGTGTCCTGACCTACGACATCCCCCGCGCCCACTACCTGGCCATGGTGATCAGCCAGGGCCTGGTCGGTCTGGCCTGTCTGGCCGCGATGACACGGGTCACCCGGCTGGCGCTGCGGCCCGTGGTGCTGGCCACCACCTGGGCGGCCTGGGCCTTGCTGGTCGAACTGACCTGGTTCAGCCAGCTCGGCTCCTGGGGGCTGGCGCTGAACTTCGTGCCGCTGCTGGTGTGTGCACAGGCCTTGCTGGTCGGCCCCCGGCCGGCGATCGCGATGGCGGTGACCAGCACCGCGCACATGGGCCTGCTGGTGTGGGCCGAACAGGCCGGCTGGCTGCGCGGCGCGGCCGCCATCGGCCCGGGCCTGGCGGTGCTGGCGCCGGTCAACCACCTGCTGCTGCTGCTGGCGGGCCTGGCCGCCGGGGCCCTGGTGCTGCGCTGGTCCAACCTGTCCTACGACGGCACGCTGCAGCGGGAATCGCGCTTCCGCGCGCTGCTGTCGATGGCCGCCGCCCAGTACTGGGAAACCGACCGCACGCTGCGCATCGTGCGCTGCGAGAGCGCGCAGGCCAGCGATCCGGCCTGGTCATCGCGGCTGCGCTGCGGCACCGATCTGGCCGAGCTGGTCAGCCTGCACGCGGTCGACGCACAGGTCCGCGACGCCACCCTGCTGGACCTGGCCGCCGGCCGGCCGGTGACCAAGGTGCTGATCCATCTGCCCGACGCCCAGGGCGGCGTGCACCTGCGACTCAGCGGCCAGGCCCGGCTGGACCCGCATGGCCGCACCGACGGCTACTGGGGCGTGGTGCACGACGCGACGGCCGAGGTGCGCCAGCAGCAGGAGGCCCGCGCGACCTCGGCCATGCTGGGCACCACCTTCGACGCCTCGCCCGACGGCCTGATGGTCACCGAGTTCGACGGCGGCCGCATCCTGATGTGCAACCAGCCGATGCTCGACATGCTGGGTCTGGCCCGCCACGAGGCGCTGGGACGCAGCACCGCCGAGCTCGGCATCTGGCAGAACCCCCACGAGCGGGACCGCCTGATGGAGGCGCTGCGCAACCACGGCCGTGTCGACGGGCTGCGGGCCCAGGCACGCAACCGGCTGGGCCCGCCCCACACGCTGCGGCTGTCGTCGCGGCTCTACGAGCTCAACGGCCAGATCCACACGGTGACCAGCGCGCGCGACGTCACCCACACCGATCGCCTGCAGTTCGAGATGCGCACCCTCCTCGAACGCGCGCCGGTGGGCATCGCCGTGACCCGCCAGGGACGCCTGGTGACCGCCAACCACAGCTTCGAACGCATGATGGGCTGGTCGGCCCAGACGCGACAGGGCCGGCCGCTGACCGCCCTCGACGAGGGCGCCACCCGGCCGTCCGGGCTGCCCGCGCTGATGCAGTCCTGGCCGTGGCCGGACGCCGAGCTGCCGCACGAGGCCCGCATCGGCCGCACCGACGGCAGCAGCTTCTGGTGCCGCATGCACGCCGCCCACACCGCCCCGCAGGACAGCGCCGACGATGCGGTCATGTGGATCGCCGAGGACGTCAGCGAACCGCGCCGCCAGGCCGAGGAGCTGGCCCGGGCGCGCGACACCGCCGAGGCCGCGGTGCGCGCCAAGGCCCGCCTGCTGGCCACCACCACGCACGAGATCCGCACCCCGCTGAACGCCGTCGTCGCGCTGCTCAGGCTGGCGCGCCAGCCGGGGCTCGGTGATCCCCAGCGGCTGGCCTTCCTGCAGCAGATCGACGGCAGCGCGCGCACGCTGGTGCAGGTGGTCGACGACATCCTGGACTGGTCGAAGATCGAGGCGGGCAAGCTCTGCGTGCAGCCCCAGCCCTTCGCCCTGCAACCGCTGCTCGAACGGCTGCTGCAGAACCACCGGGGGCTGGCCCAGGTCAAGGGGCTGACGCTGGGCTGCGACTGCCCGCCGGACCTGCCGGTCTGGGTGCTGGGCGACGACCGGCGGCTGGCCCAGGTGCTGGGCAACTACGTGTCCAACGCGCTGAAGTTCACCGACACCGGCTCGGTCGAGCTGGAGGTGCGCCGCGGCGCGGGCCCGGACACCCTGGAGTTCAGCGTGCGCGACAGCGGCATCGGCATGAACGCGGCCCAGCTCGGGCGGCTGTTCCAGCCCTTCAGCCAGGCCGACGACGCGACCGCCCGGCTCTACGGCGGCACCGGACTGGGGCTGTCGATCTGCCGCGAACTGTCGCAGCTGATGGGCGGTGAGGTGGGCTGCGAGAGCCGACCCGGCCAGGGCAGCCGCTTCTGGCTGCGCCTGCCGCTGCCGGCCGCGGCCTGCCCGGAGGCCACGCCACGGCCCGCGGCCACGCTGCCCGCCGAGACCGTGCCCCCGATGCCCGAGCGTGCGCTGGTCGGCATGCGCGTGCTGCTGGCCGAGGACAACCCGGTCAACCAGACGGTGATGCAGCTCCTGCTCGACGAATGGGACGTGGCCCACGTGCTGGCGCCCACCGGCACCGATGCGGTGGCCATGACGCTCGCGGCCCAGGCCGGCCCGCTGCCCTTCGACGCCGTGCTGATGGACAACCAGATGCCCGGCTGCAGCGGCCTGGAAGCCACACGGCAGCTGGTGCAGACGCTGGGGCCGCGCTGCCCGCCGATCATCGGCCTGTCGGCGGCCGTCGGCGACGACGAGCGGCGGGCCGGCCTGCAGGCGGGCATGGTCGAGTACCTGGACAAGCCCATCGATCCGGACCGCCTGCTGGCCGTGCTGCGCCGCTGCAGGACCGGCCTGCGCGAGGCGGCCTGAGCGCTGCCCCGCCGCAGGCCGAGGGCCTGCTAACCTGCCACATCACGATTCTGCGGAGACACGAGCGCTCATGGCCAACCCGTTCAAGGACGCGCTGCGGCGCGGGGAATCCACCATCGGCCTGTGGCTGTCCCTCGGCGACCCCTATGCGGCCGAGTTGTGCGCGGCCACCGGCTTCCAGTGGGTGCTGGTCGATGGCGAGCACGGCCCGCACGACCTGCGCAGCATGCTGACCACGCTGCAGGCCTTGGCCCCCTACCCCGCCCATCCGGTGGTGCGCGTGGTGCAGGGCGAGACGGCGCTGCTCAAGCAGGTGCTCGACATCGGCGCGCAGACGGTGCTGGTGCCGATGGTCGACACCGCGGCCCAGGCCGCCGAGCTGGTGCGGGCGGTGCGCTACGCGCCGCAGGGCGTGCGTGGCGTGGGCGCGGCGGTGGCCCGCGCCGCGCGCTGGTCGACCCGTGCCGACTACATCGAACAGGCAAATGACGAGACCTGCCTGCTGGTGCAGGCCGAATCGGTGACCGCCCTGTCCAACCTGGAGGCCATCTGCGCGGTCGAGGGTGTGGACGGCGTGTTCATCGGCCCGGCCGATCTGGCGGCCTCGATGGGCCATCGCGGCCATGCCGGTCATCCTGAGGTGCAGGCCGCCATCGAACAGGCCATCACCCGCATCCGCGCCGCCGGCAAGGCGCCCGGCATCCTGACCGGCGACACCACCCAGGCCCGGCGTTACCTGGCGCTGGGTGCGCAGTTCGTCGCCGTCGGCATCGACGTGCTGCTGCTGGTCGATGCCGCCCGCCGGCTGGCCGGCGAGTTCGGCGTCGGCCACGGGCCGGCGGCCGAGCGCCAGGGCGGCAGCTACTGACGCCCGCGGCGGGCTTCCCGCCGCGGCCGCTCACGCGCGGCGCAAGGCACCGCCGGGCAGCGGCACCGCACGCCGCAGCACGCCCTCGGCCAGCCACAGCGCGCCACGCCGCGCGCGCTCGCAGACCTGGGCCAGCGGCAGCTGCTGGTAGTCGTCGTTGAAGACCTCGAAGCTGTAGTCGCCGCGGTAGCCCATCGCATCGAGCCGGCGCACCAGATCGGCCACCGCCGCACCGTGCACGCCCTCACCGGGGAAGACGCGGAAATGGCGGGCGGTCTCCAGCCGCTCCTGCGGCGTGGGCGTGCGCTCCCACAGGAAGTCCGACAGCTGGACCAGGAAGATCATCCGCGGGTCGACCTCGTCGAGCCGGGCCAGCGCCGTGTCCGTGGCCAGGATGTGATAGGAATCGATGCCCAGGCCGAGATTGGGCATGTCGGCGCGCGCCACCAGATCCCAGGCCTCGTGCACCTCGTCGATGTGGCGGCCCCAGGACAGGGCCTCGTAGGCGACACGGATGCCGTGCGGCAGCGCCAGCATCGCCAGCTTGCGCAGATCGCGCGCCTGGGCGGCCGGATCCTGGGTGGCCTGGGGCAGCGTCGAGCTGCAGGCCAGCAGCAGACGGGCACCGACGGCACGCGCCATCAGGATCATCTGCTGCGCGATCTCGACCTTGTAGCTGTGCAGCGCGCCCGACAGGCCCTCGAAATCGCGCAGCACCTGGAAGCCGGTCACGCGCAGGCCCGAGGCCCGCACCGCGGCGATGGCCGCGGCAATGCCCTGCGGATGGCCGACGATGTCGCGCGCGGCCAGCATCACCTGGTTGAACCCGGCGGCCTGCACGGCGGCCAGCCTGGCCTCCAGCGGGCCGGCCAGCGTGATCGTGTCCATGCCGAAGTCGGCGAAATGGGCCGAGCGCGGCAACCGGCCGGCGGCGATGCCGGCCAGATCGCCGGAGGCGACGGCCGGCGGGCCCGACGGGGTGATCAGTTCACGCACCAACGGGTGCTGCAGGCTGCGGCTCATCGAAGGGCTCCGGCACGGGTGGACGTCAGACGCGGGCGCACGGCCCTCAGCGCGGATCGCGCACGAACTCGAAGCTCGGGCCGTCGTCGCTGGGCAGGGTCAGCGCACCGCGGTCGTCGCTGTGCACGCCCTGGGCGGCCTCGACGAACAGCACGCCGCGGGCCTTGAGCTCGGCCACCGCGGCCATCACGTCGGCGGTGCCGAAGGCCACGCGCTGCAGCAGCTCGTCCGGATCGGCATCGAGCGCATCGGCCACCGGCTCGACCAGCTGCCAGTACAGCGTGCCGCAGGGGCTGGCCAGGATGCGGCCCGAAGGCAGCACGCCGAAGCGCTGGGCATCGGGCAGCTCGGCGAAGCCGAACAGCTCGCGGTAGAACGCGCACCAGTCCTCCATGCGCTCCCAACCGATGTACTGCACGATGCCGAACCAGTGCAGACCGGCGATGGCCGGCGGGCGCGGATCGACGCCGGGAATCGGGATGAAGTCGACGTCGTAGATCGAGAACTCGCCGACGCGGTCGACGAAGTAGATCTGGCTGGCCCCCACGCCGTGGATGGCGGGGATGTTGAGCTCCATCACCTCGACCGTGCGGTGCACCGGCCAGGCGCCGAGCGCGCTGAGCTGGCGCACGGCCCGGGCCGCGTCACGCACGCGCAAGGCCACGGCGGCCAGCTCGCCATGCGGTGACAGGGGGGGCTCGTCGGTGCCGCGGTGGGCATTGACGATGATGTTCATGTCGCCCTGGCGGTACAGCAGCACCTCGCGCGAGCGGTGCCGCGCCACCGGGCGGAAGCCCAGACGCTCCAGGCTGTGGCCGAGGGCCTGCGGCCGGGCGGTGCGGTACTCGACGAATTCGAGGCCCAGCAGGCCCAGCGGATTGGGCATCTCGCCCAGAGCCTCGCGCCAGGGCGTGGCACTTGCGGCGGGAATCGCGGACGAAGGCATCGCTGCTCACCTCATGTGGACGGGCAGGCGACACCCCATGCGACGCGACCCGACAGCCCCGATTACATCAGATCAGACCGGCCGCGCGCTGCGCCAGCAGCTGATGGAAGTGACGCTCGACGCGATCGGCGTCGGCACCCAGGCCGGTGAACAGCTCGAAGGCGCCGAGGGCCTGGCCGACGGCCATGCCGCCGCCATCGCTGATCGGGCAGCCCAGCGCACGCGCGGTGCGCAGCAGCTCGGTCTCGAGCGGGAAATACACCACCTCCGACACCCACAGCCCCGGGTGCAGCAGACCGGCATCCAGCGGCAGGCCCGGCAGCTTGGCCATGCCGGTGGGCGTGGCATGGATCAGGCCGCAGGCGCCCTGCAGCGCCTCGGCCGCCGTGGCGGCCAGCGCGGCCCGATCGGCGCCGAAGCGCGCGTTCAGCGCCTCGACCAGCGCCTGACCCCGCACGGCATCGGGCTCGACGATGCGCAGGCGATGCGCGCCCAGGCCCAGCACCGCATGGGCGATGGCCGCACCCGCACCCCCACCGCCCAGCAGCGCGACGCAGGACAGATCGGCCGTGGGCAGCGCACGGCGGAAGCCGCGGGCCCAGCCCGAACCATCGGTGTTGTGGCCGGTCAGGCGACCATCGGCACCGATCACCACGGTGTTGACCGCGCCCATGGCCTGCGCCTCGTCCGACAGCGCGTCCAGCAGCGGGATGACCGCCTGCTTGCACGGGTAGGTGATGTTCAGACCGGCGAAGCCCATGGCTCGCGCGGCCTTCAGCAGCCAGGGCAGATCAGCGGCGGTCGAGCCGCTGCGGTCCAGGTCGATCAGCTGGTAGTGGGTGCGCAGGCCGTGCTGGCGCGCCTCCTCCATCTGCATGGCAGGGGTCAGCGACTGCTGGATGCCCGAGCCGATCAGGCCGAGCAGCATCTGGCGGGCAGGCGTGGGCATGACCGCGCCCAGCGCCGGGTCTTGGACCGTGGCGTTCATGGTTCGATAAGGGAATGGGGCGACCGCTTGTCTGACGGTCGCGGGTGAGGGGCGACGGTGCCGGCGGGCCGGCCGGGGTCTGTGCCCCGGTCCGCGCGGCCCGGCTCAGGACCGCCGCAGGAGACTCACTTGCGCAGCTTGGCCAGCTCGGCCTGGACCTCGGCCAGCGTGGCGGGGATGGCCGCGCCGTGCTTGTCGATCACCGGCTTGAGCTTGTCGCGCAGCTTGGCCTGCTCGGCGGCGCTGAACTGGGTGACCTGCATGCCGGCCTTCTGCAGTTCCTGCACGTCGTCGGCCGACTTGTCGCGGTTGACCTTGCGCTGGTAGAGCGAGGCCTCCTTGGCCGCGTCGGCCAGCACCTTGCGCTCGCCTTCGCTCAGCGTGTCCCAGATCTTCTTGCTGAAGATGATGGACTGCGGGTTGTACTGGTGGTTGGTCACCGCCAGATGCTTCTGCACCTCGAAGAACTTGTTGGCCAGGATGACCGACGGCGGGTTTTCCTGGCCGTCGATGGCCTTCTGCTCCAGACCGGCGTAGACCTCGGGGAAGGCCATCGGCGTCGGGTTGGCACCCAGCGCCTTGACCCAGTCGACGTTGATCGCGTTCGGGATCACGCGCAGCTTCAGGCCGGCGATGTCCTCGACCGTGTTGATCGCCTTCTTGCTGTTGGTGATGTTGCGGAAGCCCAGCTCGACATAGGCCAGACCGACGATGCCCTTCTCGGCCAGCTTCGCGTGCAGCTTCTGGCCGACCGGGCCGTCGACGATGGCGTCGGCCTCCTTGGCGTTGGCGAACAGGAAGGGCAGATCGAAGACCTCGAAGTCCTTGACCTGCGAGGCCAGGATGCCGGAGTTCAGCTGCACGAACTCGATCGTGCCGCCCTGCAGGGCCGACACGTTCTGCGCATCACCGCCCAGCGTGCCGCCGGCGAACACCTTGACGGCCATCTTGCCGCCGGACTTGGCCGCGACCAGTTCCGCGAACTTCTGCGCGCCCATCTCCAGCGGGTGACCCTTGGGGTTCTGCAGCGCGAACTTGAAGGTGCGTTCCTGCGCAGCGGCACCGCCGGCAGCGCAGACCAGACCGACGGCGGCCAGCGCGGCGGCCAGGGTACGGCGGTTGAAACGGATCATCGTGGGTCTCCTGGGACGGGAAGGAAGGCCGCTGCAACGGCGGCCTGGGTGGGAAATCGGATCGGATCAGCGCGTGGCGAACCACTGCGCCGGCACGGTGACGATCTGCGGGAAGATCACCATCAGGAACATGACGATGAACTGCGCGGTCATGAAGGGCAGCACGCCGCGCGTGACCTGGTCCATCTTCATCTTGCCGACGCCGGCCACCACGTTGAGCACGGTGCCCACCGGCGGCGTGATCAGGCCGATCGCGTTGTTGATGATGAACAGCACGCCGAAGTAGATCGGATCGATGCCGGCCGCCTTGACCACCGGCATCAGGACGGGCGTCATGATCAGGATGGTCGGCGTCATGTCCATCGCCGTGCCCACCGCCATCACCAGCAGCATGATGGCGATCAGCAGCAGGGTCTGGTTGCCCATGAAGGGCTCCAGCAGCGCGATCATCTTGCTCGGAATGTCGGCCACCGTGATCAGCCAGGCGCTGACCATGGCCGCGGCCACCAGGAACATGATCACGGCCGTGGTCTTGGCGGCCGACACCAGCACCTCACGCACCTGGTGCAGGCGCATCTCGCGGTAGACCAGGGTCGAGACCAGCAGCGCGTAGACGGCGGCCACCACCGCGGCCTCGGTCGGCGTGAAAACGCCCATCTTCAGGCCCACGACGACGATCAGCGGCAGGCCGAGTGCCCAGCCGGCGTCGCGCAGCGCCTTCAGGCGGTCCGTCAGGCTGGCCTTGGGCGGCGGCACGATGCGCTCGCGCTTGGCCACCCACCACCAGGCGACGGCGATCGACAGCCCCATCAGCAGGCCCGGCACGATGCCGGCCAGGAACAGCTTGCTGATCGACAGGTTGGCCGCGACACCGAAGATCACGAAGCCGATCGACGGCGGGATCACCGGCGCGATGATGCCGGCCGAGGCGATCAGGCCGGCCGACTTGGCCGGGTCGTGGCCGGCGCGCTTCATCATCGGCAGCAGCAGCGAGGCGAGCGCGGCCGTGTCGGCCACCGCCGAGCCCGACAGCGCGGCCAGCATGCAGGCCGCGACGATGGCGACGAAGCCGAGGCCGCCCCGCACATGGCCGACCAGCGTCAGCGCCAGGTTGACGATGCGCCGGCTCAGGCCGCCGACGTTCATGATCTCGCCGGCCAGCATGAAGAAGGGCACGGCCAGCAGCGGGAAGCTGTCGGCGCCGTTGATCACGTTCTGCGCCAGGATCTGCGCATCGAACATGTCCAGATGCCACATCAGCGCGACGCCCGACAGCAGCAGCGCGTAGGCGATGGGCACGCCGATGAACATGGCGGCCAGCAGCGCGCCCAGGAAGATGAAGACGGTCATGGGAGGTACCGGGAAATGCGGGACGCGGGGCGTGGCGTGGTGCTCAGTGCTTGCGGAAGGTCTCGCTGCGGTCCAGGTGCAGCTCGTCGACCTGGGCCAGGTCCTCGCTCTCGCGCATCTGGCCGATCTCGGCATCGCTGATGCGGCCGGTGACCGTCAGCAGCAGCTCACGCACCAGCAGCAGCAGCGCGATGGCCGCGAACAGCACGCCCGCGCCGTAGACCCAGGCCATCGACGCACCCGTCACCGGCGCCTCGACGTCGAGGTTGATCTGCATCTGCGCCCAGGCACCCTTGAGCATCACGGCCGTCACGCCGACCATCATCAGCAGCGACAACGTGACCAGCGCGCGACGGCCACCGGGCTTCAGGCGCGACAGCAGCATGTCGGTGCCCAGGTGGGCGCGCTCGTAGATGCCGACGGCCGCGCCGAGGAAGGTCATCCAGACGAAGAACCAGCGCGAGAGCTCCTCCGAGATCGTGATGCCGCCGTCGAAGGCATAGCGCATCACGACGTTGCCGAAGACCAGCACGACCATCGCCAGCATCAGCAGGGCCATCAGGTTCTCGGTCAGCCGGCACCAGGCCCGCAGCAGTCGGTCGATCATGGGGTCTCCAGGGAGTCAGGTGTGCCGCGGACGGCGTGGGCACATGCGCCGCACACGACATCGTCGACGCGGCCCGAATAATGTACGAACTGGTTCGTTTTGGTCTTGGTAAAAACCCGGAGCGGGTTTGCGGATGCGCGGGACCGCGCGCATCCGGCACACGGCGCGCCCGTCAGGGCCGCACGTAGCGCACCACCATCTCGACGATGGACTCGCGGCGCGCGGCGATCGCCGCCGGGGTCGTCATCTCGCGCTCGAAGATCAGCGCGAAGGTGTGGCGGTTGGAGACGTTGAAGAAGCTCAGCGCCGAGATCGACATGTGCAGGTCGACCGGATCGATGTCGGCACGGAACACGCCGCCGGCCACGCCGCGGCGGTAGACCTCCTCGACCGCGCGGATGGCCGGCACGTTCAGCCGCCGGATCACCTGCGAGCGCTGCAGGAACTCGCCCTGGTGCATGTTCTCGTTCATCACCAGACGGATGAAATCGGGGTTGGCGAGCTGGTAATCGACGGTGAAGCCCACCAGCGTGCGCAGGGCGACCTCGGGCGCCAGGTTCTCCAGGTGCAGCTCGGCCTCGATGCGGCGGATGCGGGCGTAGGCCTCCTCGAGCACGCGGATGTACAGCCCTTCCTTGCTCTCGAAGTGGTAGTAGATCATCCGCTTGCTGGTGCGCGTCAGCGCGGCGATCTCGTCGATGCGCGCACCGGCCAGGCCCTTGGCGGCGAACTCGGCGGTGGCCACCGTCAGGATGTCGGCGATGGTGGCGTCGGCGTCGTGCACGCGCGGGCCGGCGGGCTCGTCACCGGCCGGCAGGGCGGCGGCCTGCTTCGGCGGCCGGCCACGGCGGCGCGGCGGCGGCACGACGGCTGATCCGGCGCCCTGGACGGGCTCGGCGGCCGGGCCGGCCACCGCGTCCGCCGAAGAATGTACTGAACGGTTCATGTCGTCGACAGCATACGCGGATTCGAGGTCCCGGACGGGCAGGGTCATCGCGCAGGTGCCACCGAATGGGCCGCCGCATGGGCCGGCCGCGCGGCGGCCTGCACGGACTCCACCAGCCGCACCAGCGCCCAGACCGCCCTGTGCGAGGGCGTGGGCACGCCGAGCGCCCGGCCGCGCGCCACCAGATGGCCGTTGAGGTGATCGATCTCGCTGGGCCGGCCGCGGGCCAGGTCCTGCGCGGTCGACGAGCGCTGCTGCGGCATGGTCTGCGCGATGCGGGCCACGGCCGCGCGCAGCTCGTCGGCATCGAGCGCGACGCCCTCGGCCCGGGCGACGGCCAGGCCCTCGTCGAGCAGGGCGTCCAGCAGCTCGCGCACGGGTGCCAGCGCGGCCATCTGCGCATAGTCGGCCTGGGCCAGGGCCGACACCGCATTGCAGCAGCCGTTGACCAGCAGCTTGCGCCACAGCGCGGGCCGTGCATCGGCCACCGTCTGCACCGTGTAGCCGGCCGCCGTGAGGGCGGCGCCAAGGTCGGCCAGCGCGACCGGCACGGGAGGCGGGGCGCCCGGGCGGGCGGGCTCGGCCTTGTTCTCGGCTTCGTTCTCGGCTTCGTGCCCGGCCGGGTTCTCGGCCATCGGCGTGGCCGGCGCCAGCACCAGCGTGCCCCCGCCGTGGTGCTCCACCACGCCGGGCCGGGGTGAGGCCGCGGCCAGATAGGCCAGACCGACGAGCAGCGGCGCGTCCGGCAGGGCCTCGGCCAGGACGCGCGCGTTGTCGACCCCGTTCTGCAGGCTCAGCACCGGCACGCCCGGCGGCAGCCAGGGCGCCAGGGCGCGGGCCGTCGTGGCCGTGTCGCCGGATTTCACGCAGACGAGCACGGCGCGCGCCGCGGCCCAGGGCAAGGCATCGATCCGGTCAAAAACCGACACCGTGATCGCCTGCGCTCGGCCCGCCTCGACCAGGCACAGGCCGGAGGCCTCGATGGCCCGTGCCTGGACCGGCCGCGCCAGCAGCGCGACCGCGACGCCCGCACGGGCGAGCCGCACCGCCACATGGCCGCCGAGCGCACCGGCCCCGATCACGATCAGCGGGCGACACGGTGCGGACGGGGTGATCCCGGTTGGCGGGCCGAGCGGATCGGTCAGGGCCGCAGGGCGACCGGCATCGGCGCGGGACGGAGCAGGCGTGGCGTCGGGCAAGGCGTCGGGCAAGGCGTCGGGCAAGGCGTCGGGCAAGGCGTCGGGCAAGGCGTCGGGCGTGGCGTCGGGCATGGCGTCGGGCATGGCGTGATTGTGGCGGGCGCGGGCGGACCCACCGGCCGGCCGGTGCGCGGCGGGCGCCGCCGTCGCCCATCCGCCCGTCGCCGATCCGGGGCGACCGGACGCCGCCGCACCCCTCACCACATCCGGACATCCACGTCCAGCGACGGATGCCCATCGCACCCCCTCCATTCACGGGAACATCGTCACAAGATGTCATCATGGCCACCAAGGCACCCGGGGCCGCCCGGGTGCCGGACCGGTCGTCCGTCTGCCGCGCGACGACCATGCCCTGACCGACGATGGCCGCCGCCGATGTCCACGACGCCTACCGTCCCCGCGCTGCCGTGTCCGCCGCGCGCGAACGACCTGCCCGCCCTGTCGCTGACGGCCAGTGCTGCCGTTGGGGTCTCGATGCTGGCGCTGCTGGCCCTGCGCCAACCCGGCCTGGCCGGTCCGCCGCTGGTCGCGCTGACCGCCCTGCTCGCGCTGCTGCACCTGCTGGCCAGCTGGACCTTGGCCCCGCACCGGCCCCAGGTGCTGGCCTGGATGGCCGGCGGCCCGCTGGCGATCGCGCTGGCCTGCTGGTGGCTGCCGATCGGCGATCGGCGCGCCCTGCCCTGGCTGGCGCTGACGGTGCCCGCCTGTCTGGCGCTGGCGCTGTGGCGCTGCCGCCAGTGCCGCCGCCGGAACGATGCCGCGGCGGGCGCCTTGGCCGACGAGCTGCACACCGAGCTCGACCGCGCCTGGACCTGGGTCGCCGACGCCCAGGGCCGGCTGCTGCGCGGGCCGTCCTGGCTGGCCACCGACGGCACGACGCTGGTGGCGCAGTTGCAGCCGCTGCACGGGGCGGCGCTGCCGCCGGCGGGCGACGACACCCCACGGCCCCGCCTGCCCTCGGCGTCGGCGTCGGATCCAGCGGCTCCGGACGCCCCCGCGATCGGCGTCGAGCCCGCCCAGCGCCAGGCGCTGCACAGCCTGGCACTGGGCCTGCGGCGCGGCCTGCCGATCCGCGATCTGCTGACCCCGCTGCGGGTCTCCGGCCGCGACGGCCTGTGGTCCTTGAGCGCCCAGCCGCTGCGCGATGCCGACGGCCGGCTGCGGGGCTGGCGCGGGCTGTGCGTGGACGTCACCGAATCCCATGCCCGTGACCAGGCCCTGCTGCGCCTGGCCACCCGCGACCCGCTGACCGGGCTGGCCAACCGCCACGGCTTCAGCGGCGCGCTCGCCCACCACTTCGCCTCGGCCGACGGCCGCTGCACGACGCCGTGCACGCTGATGATGCTGGACCTCGACGACTTCAAGGAAGTCAACGATTCGCTCGGCCACGCGGCGGGCGACCAGCTGCTGATCGAGGTCGCGCAGCGGCTGCGCGCCGCGCTGCCCGAGGGCGCGCTGCTGGCCCGTCTGGGCGGTGACGAGTTCGCGCTGGTGCTGACCCCGCCACCCGCGCCGCCAGCGCTGCAGGCGATGGCCGACGGCCTGCTGCAGGCGCTGGCGCAGCCCTGCCCGCTGCAGGACCAGGTGCTGGAGGTGCATGCCAGCATCGGCGTGGCCCACGCGCCGCAGGATGCCGACACCGCCGCGCAGCTGCTGCACCATGCCGATCTGGCGCTCTATGACGCCAAGGCCGCCGGGCGCTGCACCTGGCGCAGCTTCCACCCACGCCTCGACGCCGTCGCCCGCGACCGCCTCGCCCTGCTGGCGCAGCTGCGCGAGGCCCTGCGCCGCGACGCGCTGCAGCTGCACTACCAGCCTCAGATCGAGCTGGCCAGCGGCCGGCTCGTCGGCTTCGAGGCGCTGGCCCGCTGGCGCCACCCGCAGCGCGGCTGGGTGCCGCCGGCCGAGTTCATCGCGCTGGCCGAAAGCGCGCGCCTGATCGAGCCGCTGGGCGCCTGGGTGCTGCGCCAGGCCTGTGCCGATGCCGCACGCTGGCCGGCCGGCCTGCGGGTGGCCGTCAACCTCTCGGGCCTGCAGATCGAACGCGCGCCGGTGGTGCAGCAGGTCCGCGACGCGCTGCAGGCCAGTGGCCTGGCCCCGGAACGGCTGGAGCTGGAGCTGACCGAAGGCTCGTTGCTGCGCGACACCGACCACGCAGTCCGTCTGCTGTGCATGCTGCGCGCCCAGGGCGTGCGGGTGGCGCTCGATGACTTCGGCACCGGCTTCTCGTCGCTGGCCTATCTGCGCTGCTTTCCGCTGGATGCGCTCAAGCTCGACCGCAGCTTCGTCGCCGCGCTCGGCCAGCCCGGTGAGCACAGCGCGCAGGCCATCGTCTGTGCGGTGCAGTCGCTGGCCTGCGCGCTGGACCTGGCCCTGGTGGCCGAGGGCATCGAGACCGACGACCAGCGCACGCTGCTGCGCGACATCGGCTGCACGCTGGGCCAGGGCTGGCTGTTCGCCGCGGCGCTGCCGGCGGTCGAGGCGGGCCACTTGATCGAACGCCATGCGCGGGCGGCCCTGCTGGGGCCGGCCCCGCTGCCGCTGTCGGCACGGCCGCTGGCCCCGCCAGCGGTCGCCGCCACCATGCCCTGATCAGGGCAGCGGCGTGGCCGCGGGCACGGGGACGGGCAGCTCCGAGGGGGCGGGCCGGCCCTCCATGCCGAAGGCGGGCTCGCGCGCCGCGGCGCTGCCCATCGCCCCCCGGCGCAGGCAGTGGCGGCCGGCCTGCTTGCCGGCGTACATCGCGGCATCGGCCCGGCGCAGCAACTCACCGGCCTCGTGGCCATCGTGCGGGGCCAGCGCATAGCCGATGGTCAGACCGACGCAGCAGTCCTGGCCGCCCGCCACGCTGAACGGCCGCTCGAAGGCGGCCAGCAACTTGCGGCCCAGCACGCAGGCCTCGGGATCACCGCCGATGCCACCGGCGACGATGACGAACTCATCCCCGCCGATGCGCGCGACGACGTCGCTCAGCCGCACCTGCTCGCGCAGGCGCTGCGCGACCAGGCACAGCAGCTCGTCGCCGGTCTCGTGGCCCCAGCGGTCGTTGACCGGCTTGAAGCCGTCGAGATCGATCAGGTAGAGCGCCAGCGCACGGCCGGGCGTGGCCAGGGCCAGCGCTGGCGCCATCGCCGCCTGCAGACCGCGCCGGTTGGGCAGGCCGGTCAGCGGATCGGTGTGGGCCAGCGATTCCATCGTGCGACGGCCCAGCTCGGCCTGCTCGGCCTGGTGGCGCACCGCATCCACGTGCAGGCCCAGCACGCGCAGCCAGGCCACCATCTCGATCAGCCAGCCGACCTGGCACAGGTGCTGGGTCAGCTCGTTGGCCGGCAGCAGGCCCCGCACCAGCCCGGCCAGGCCCAGCACGCCCACCATGTAGGCGCCCCAGCCGGCCAGCATGTACCAGCCCATGACCTGACCGCGCCGGCCGGTGCGCCAGGCCGCGGGCACGGCCAGCAGCATCAGCGCCGGGCCGAGCACGCTGGCCGCCAGCTGGACCAGCCGGTAGGGCAGCAGGCCGGCCAGGGCCATGAGGCTGAAGGCCAGCGCGATCAGGCCCACCAGCTGCATCGGCCGCAGCAGCCGCGGATCGTGGCGCCGCACCTCCAGCGCCTGGGAGACGAAGCCGGAGGCCGAGGCCACCGCCAGCAGCACCAGCGCCGGCGACGCGAGCAGGGTCAGCGGCCCGGGCTGCGGCCACAGGTACTGGCCGGCCAGCCCGAAATGGTTGAACGAGAACAGGCCCGAGCTGATCACCGAGACCGCATACAGCAGGAACAGCGTGCTGCGCAGCGCCAGCGCCTGCACCAGGCTGTAGACGACCAGCGCCAGGGCGATGCCGGCCAGCAGGCCCTCGACCAGCTGCACCTGCAGTTCGAGGTGGAGCAGGTGGTCGGGCCGCATCAGGGTGATCGGCAGCACCATCGCGGTGTCGGTGCGCACGCGCAGCCACAGCTGCTCGTCGTGGCCGGTGCGCAGGTCCAGCGGCATCGCCGGGGTGCGGCCGCCCAACGGGCGCCGTGCATGGGGCACCTGGGCCCCCAGCAGCTGCCAGTCCAGCAACTGGCCATCCCGCAGGTGGAAGACCTCGACCTCCTGCAGCGCCGGATAGTCGATGTGCAGCACCCAGTCCGGATCGTTGCTGTCGACCACCAGCGGCAGATGCAGCCAGACGGTGTCGGGCCGCGGCCCCAGGTTGCGCAGCGGGCCTGTCGGCTCCTGCAGCAGCGCGGCGCGCGCGCGGACCTCGTTCAGGTTCCAGCGGTGGGCCGGATCGGACAGCATGCGCACCGCCGGCCACGCGTCCACCGACTGCTGACCCGGCCGCAGGCGCAGCGGCGGGTCGTCGAGCCCGGTGTCCTCGATCCGGACGGTGACGGGCGGGAGGGCCGCGGTGGTGGCGCGGGTGGTGGTGGCGCCGGATGTTCCGGCTGCCACACCGGCTGCCACACCGGCCGCATCCGCCGCACCGGCCGCACCAGCCAGCTGCAGGGCCAGGGCCCACAGCAGCAGCAGCGCCGGCCACGGCAGGCGCCGCGCGCCTGCGGCCCCGGCCGGCCGCGCACCCCGCGGCGACACGGCCGCACCGGCGCGGCAACGCGCGGGGCGGGGCGACGGGCAGGGCGCGGTGTCTGGCATGGCGGCGCATCCACCCCTGCCTCAGCCGACCAGCGACGCTGGACCGCCGGCAGGACGCGGACGATGTGCGACAGCTATCGGCCGCCGGGCCGCGGGCTTGAGTCATCAGGCGGTGCGAAAGGCCGGAACCGGCCCTGCGCCGCTCAGGGCAGCACGCGTCCGCCGTCGACCGCGGCCGCCCAGTGCAGCCGCGCCTGCGGCAGCAGCCACTGCGCGCCGTAGCGGGCCAGGGTGGCCTTGTCCTGCGCCCGGGCGGCATCGCCGCCGTCGGCCGCGGCCAGCGCCATCGCCAGCCAGGCCCAGCCCAGCAGCGTCCAGCCGAGGGCCTGCAGCAGGTCGTCGGCGGCGCGCAACGGGGCCTGCGGATCGGCCTCGCGCGCGGCGCGCAGGGCCGGCAGCGCGGCGCGCGCATCGGCGCAGCAGGCGGCCACCGCGGCGGCGGCTTCGGCCAGCGCGGGCCGGGCGGCGGCCTGTGCGACCGTGGTCTCCAGCTCGACCAGCAGGGCCCGCAGGCCGGCGCCGTCATCGGCCAGGATCTTGCGTTGCACCAGATCGATGGCCTGGATCTCGTTGGTGCCCTCGTAGACGAGGGCGATGCGCAGATCGCGCAGCTGCTGCTCCAGCCCGTACTCGGCCACGTAGCCGTAGCCGCCCAGCACCTGCATGGCCAGGCTCACGCCCTGGAAGCCGTGGTGGGTGGCGAAGGCCTTGAGCACCGGTGTCAGCAGGGCGACGCGGGTGGCGGCCTGCGTGCGCTGCGCGGCGTCCTCGGCGCCATCGGCCTCGTCGAGCAGCTGCGCACAGCGGTAGCAGACCACGCGCAGGCCTTCGGTCAGCGCGCGCAGCGTCCACAGCATGCGGCGCACGGCCGGATGCTCGGCCAGGGCGGCGGGGCCGGCCGCGGCCGACGGCCCGCCCGCCCGCCCCTGCCGCCGCTCGGCCGCATAGGCCCAGGCGCGCTGGGTCGCGTGTTCCAGATGGGCCAGGCCCTGCATCGCCACCTGCAGCCGGGCGGCATTCATCATCACGAACATCGCCGCCAGGCCGCGGCCCGGCGCGCCGATCAGCCAGCCTTCGGCGGCCTCGTAGCGCACGGCGCAGGTCGGGCTGCCGTGCAGGCCCAGCTTGTGTTCGAGCGCGTCGACGTGCACGCCGTTGGGCCCGCCGTCCTCGCGCCGGGTGGGCACCAGCGCCAGCGACAGGCCGGCACTGCCGGCGGGCGCGCCGGGCAGGCGCAGCAGCACCAGATGCAGGGTCTGCGGCGTCAGATCGTGGTCGGCGCCGGAGATGAAGAGCTTGCTGCCGCTGACGCGCAGGCGCGGGGCGTGCTCGCCGGCGCCGGCCAGCGCATCGGCGGCCTGGGCCGCATCCAGCCACTCGCCCTTGCAGCGCACCTGGGACAGATCGCTGCCGGCCTGGGGCTCGGTCAGGGCCATCGCGGCCAGCGTGCGGCCGCTGACCAGATCGGGCAGGAAGCGCCGCTGCAGATCGGCCGCGCCATGGGCCGACAGCGTGGCCACCGCGCCGTGCAGCAGGCCGCCGAACATGGTCCAGGCATGGTTGGCGGCCAGCAGCGTCTCCAGCACGGCGAAGTCCAGCAGCTGCGGCAGGCCCTGGCCGCCCCATCGCGGATCGGCCGCCAGCGCCGGCCAGCCGCCCTCGACCCAGGCCGCATAGGCCGCGGCGTAGCCCTCGGGCGTGCGCACCCGGCCCTCGGCATCGATGCGGCAGCCCTGGCGGTCACCGACGGCATCGGTCGGTGCCAGCACCTCGACCGCAAAGCGCGCCCCCTCCTCGATCACGGCGGCGGCGGTGGCCGCATCCAGATCGGCATGGGCCGGGCGGCGGGTCCAGTCCTCGGGCGCGCGCAGCACCTCGTCGATGACGAAGCGCATCTCCTGCAGCGGGGCGGTGTAGTCGGGTGACATGAGGGGCAGGTCCGGCGTTCGGTCGGGGTCGGGCGGGGGGCTCGGGTGGTGGGGGTCAGGCAGCCGGGGCCGGGCCGGGCATGGCGGCACCGGCACCCTCCGCGCCATCGGCCGCCTTGGGCGCCCAGGGCCCCAGCCGCAGCAGGCGCATCGCGTTGTCCTTCAGGATGAGGGGCTGCACCTCGGGCCGGAAGCCGGCCTCGGAGAAGTCCTTCATCCAGCGCTCGGGCGTGATCAGCGGGTAGTCGCTGCCGAACAGCATGCGGTCCTTCAGCAGGCTGTTCGCGTACTGGACGAGTTGGGCCGGAAAGTACTTCGGGCTCCAGCCCGAGAGGTCGATCCAGATGTTGGGCTTGTGCATGGCCAGGCTCAGCGCCTCGTCCTGCCAGGGCCAGCTGGGGTGGGCGATGACGATCTCGATGTCGGGAAAGTCGATCGCCACGTCCTCCAGCAGCATCGGGTTGCTGTTCTGCAGCCGCAGGCCGCCGCCACAGCGCATGCCCGAGCCGATGCCCGAATGGCCGGAGTGGAAGATGGCAGGCAGCTTGTGCTCGGCGATCACCTCGTACAGCGGCCAGGCCATGCGGTCGTAGGGGTGGAAGTCCTGCACCGTGGGGTGGAACTTGAAGCCGCGCACGCCCTCTTCCTCGATCAGGCGGCGGGCCTCGCGGGCGCCCATCTTGCCCTTGTGCGGATCGATGCTGGCGAAGCACACCATCATGTCGGCGTTCTCGCGCGCGGCCTGGGCGATCTCCTCGTTCGGGATGCGGCGGCGGCCGAGCTTGGCCTCGGCATCGACGGTGAACATCACGAGACCCAGATGGCGCTCACGGTAGTAGGCCACCGTCTCGGCGATGGTCGGCCGGCGGCTGGAGCGGAAGTACTTGTCGGCCGCGCGGTCGTACTCCTCACCGTAGTTGTCGAAGGGGTTCCAGCAGGACACCTCGGCATGGGTGTGGATGTCGATGGCGACGAGCGAGTCGGTGTGCATGGCGGGTTCCGGCGGGTCTGCAGCGCCTGTGGGCGCGACTGATCGTGAATGTACATAAGTACCCATCCGCCGAATCCAGGGTTATCCACGATGACTTGCAGAACCATCTGGTTAATGCTGTTAACCAACAACCGCAGACACCCGCCATGAGCCCGATCGCCCCCCTGCCCGACTTCCAGCCCGCCACCGGCCTGCTGGCCAGCCTTGACCTGCTGCGCGTGGAGACCGCCGGCCCCGTGCTGCACCTGCGCCTGATGCGCCCGGCCAAGCGCAACGCGATCAGCGATCCGCTGCTGGCCCAGATCCACACCGTGCTGGTCAACCTGCCGGCCGACATCCGCGCCATGGTCATCAGCGGCGAGGGCGAGCACTTCTGCGCCGGCCTGGACCTGTCGGAGCTGGTCGAGCGCGATGTCGGCGGCGCCGTGCTGCACTCGCGGGCCTGGCATGCCACCTTCGATGCGCTGCAGTTCGGCCGCGTGCCGGTGGTCGCGGCGCTGCATGGCGCGGTGGTCGGTGGCGGGCTGGAGCTGGCCTCGGCCTGCCACATCCGCGTGGCCGAGGACAGCGCCTACTTCGGCCTGCCCGAAGGCCAGCGCGGCATCTTCGTCGGCGGCGGCGGCTCGGTGCGCATCCCGCGCCTGGTCGGCGTGGCCTGCATGACCGACCTGATGCTCACCGGCCGCGTGCTGGATGCCGACGAGGGCCGCGCCACCGGCCTGGTGCAGTACCGCGTGGCCGACGGCCAGGGCCTGGCCAAGGCGGTGGCGCTCGCCCAGCGCATCGCCACCAACGCGCCGATGAGCAACTACGCGGTGATGCACGCGCTGCCGCGCATCGCCGAGATGGCGCCGGGCGAAGGCCTGCTGACCGAGAGCCTGATGGCCGCCATCGCCGAGAGCACGCCCGACGCACAGGAACGCCTGCGCGCCTTCCTCGACAAGCGCGCGGGCAAGGTCGTCAAGGGCTGAGGCCGGCCGGCCGCCGCGCCGTCCACCCTCCGCCATCCGCCGCCGGCCACCCCCATCGACAGAACAGCCCCGGTCGCCACCGACCCAGGAGACATCCCCATGCCATCCACCGACCGCCCCGCCGCCCACACCGGCACGCCGATGCGCCCCGTGCGCCTGGGTGGCTGCCTGGACGCCACGCTGACCGAGCAGGCCGACGGCAGCCGGATCCTGCGCTCGACCGAGGCGCTGCAGCCCTGGCCGCTGCGCCTGACCGACCGCCTGGAGCACTGGGCCCGTGAAGCGCCCGAGCGCACCTTCGCCGCCCGCCGGGACGGCGGCGCCGGTGGCGGCGACTGGCAGCGCATCAGCTACGCCCGCATGCTGGATCTGGCCCGGCGCGTCGGCCAGTCGCTGGCCTGCCGGCCGTTGTCGGCGGACCGCCCGATCCTGATCCTGTCGGGCAACGACCTGGAGCAGCTGATCCTCATGCTGGGCGCCATGTGGGTGGGCGTGCCGGTGGCGCCGGTCTCGCCGGCCTACGCGCTGGTGGCCAGCGACCATGCACGGCTCAAGCACATCGCCGGTCTGGCCACGCCGGGCCTGGTGTTCGCGTCGGATGCCCGTTATGCGGCCGCGATCCAGGCCATCGCCGGCCCGGACGTCGAGGTGGTGCTGACCGAAGGGGCGATCGACGGCCGCGCCGTCACCCCGTTCGAGGCCCTGCTGGCCGCCACGCCCGGCGCCGAGGCCGAGGCCGCGCATGCCCGCGTCGGCCCCGACACCATCGCCAAGCTGCTGTTCACCTCGGGCTCGACCAAACTGCCCAAGGGCGTGGTCAACACCCAGCGCATGCTGTGCGCGAACCTGCAGATGATCACCCAGGCCTTCGCCTTCCTGCAGGACGAGCCGCCGGTGCTGGTCGACTGGCTGCCCTGGAACCACACCTTCGGCGGCAACCACAACATCGGCCTGGCGCTCTACAACGGCGGCACGCTCTACATCGACGACGGCAAGCCCACGGCCTCGGGCATGGCCGAGACGCTGCGCAACCTGCGCGAGATCTCGCCGACCATCTACTTCAACGTGCCCAAGGGCTTCGAGGAGATCGTCAGCGCGGCCGAGCAGGACCCGGCGCTGCGCGAGCGCCTGTTCGCCCGCGTCCAGGCCTTCATGTACTCGGGCGCCGTGCTGTCGCAGGCGGTGTGGGACCGGCTGGACGCCCTCGCCGTGCAGACCACCGGCAGCCGCATCGCGATGCTGACGGGCCTGGGCATGACCGAGACGGCGCCGTCCTGCCTGTTCGCGCTCAAGGACGTGGCCTCGGGCCACATCGGCCTGCCCTGCCCGGGCGTCGAGGTCAAGCTGGTGCCGTCCGACGACAAGACCGAGGTGCGCTTCCGCGGCCCCAACGTGATGCCCGGCTACTGGCGCGCGCCCGAGCAGACCGCCGAGGCCTTCGACGAGGAAGGCTACTACCGCACCGGCGACGCGGTGCGCTGGATCGCCCCGTCGGATCCGCGTCAGGGCCTGCTGTTCGACGGCCGCCTGGCCGAGGACTTCAAGCTGGCCACCGGCACCTTCGTCAGCGTCGGCCCGCTGCGCGCCCGCGTGCAGCTGGAGGGCGCGCCCTGCGTGCAGGACGCCGTCGTCACCGGCCTGAACCGCGACGAGGTGGGGCTGATGGTCTTCCCGCGGCTCGACGAATGCCGCCGCCTCGCCGGCCTGCCCGCCAGCACCCCGGCGCCCGAGGTGCTGCACCACGACACGGTGCGCGGCTTCTTCCAGACCCTGGCCGACCGGCTGTGGGCCGGCGGCACCGGCAGCGCCAACCGCGTGGCCCGGCTGCACGTGCTGGCCGAGCCGCCCTCGCTCGACCGCGGCGAGGTCACCGACAAGGGCTCGATCAACCAGCGCGCGGTGCTGCAGCACCGCGCCGCCCTGGTCGACGCGATGCACGACGGCAGCGATCCCTGGCTGATCGTGCCGCGGCGCGGCTGAGCCCGCCGCCCCTCATTTCCCCTCTTCCGGCGGCCCGCGCCGCAGCAGGATCCGCGATGCAGCTCGATTCCACCCCCGCCCTCGTCACCGGCGGCGGCTCCGGCCTCGGCGAGGCCACGGCCCGCGCGCTGGCCGCCGCCGGCGCCCGCGTCGCCGTGCTCGACATCAACGCCGAGGCCGCCCGGCGCGTGGCCGACGACATCGGCCCCGCCGCCCTGGCGCTGGCCTGCGACATCACCGACGAGGCGGCCGTGGCCACCGCGCTCGACCGCGCCGAGAGCGCCCACGGCACGGCCCGCCTGCTGTTCAACGTCGCCGGCATCGGCGGCGCCAAACGCGTGATCCAGCGCGACGGCAGCCCCGCCCCGCTGGCCGACTTCGACCGCACGCTGCGCGTCAATCTGAGCGGCAGCTACAACATCAGCCGCCTGTTCGCCGCCCGTTGCGCGAAGCTGGAACCCGCGGGCGAGCTGCAGGAACGCGGCCTGGTGCTGCTGACCGCCAGCGTGGCCGCCTTCGACGGCCAGATCGGCCAGGCCGCGTACGCCGCCTCCAAGGGCGGCATCGCCGCCATGACGCTACCGCTGGCCCGCGATCTGGCCCAGTGGGGCATCCGCGTGATGACCATCGCCCCGGGCCTGTTCGCCACCCCGCTGCTGCAGGAACTGCCGGCCGAGGTGCAGCAATCGCTGGCCGCCGCCATCCCCTTCCCCAAGCGCCTGGGCCGGCCCGAGGACTACGCCGCACTCGCCCTGCACATCGCGCAGAACCCGCAGCTCAACGGCGAGGTGATCCGCCTCGACGGCGCGCTGCGCATGGCCGCGCGCTGAAGCCCCCCAGCGCCGGCACCCCACGACACCCCCCGCGGCCCGCACCCGGCCGCCGCCCCCACGACGGCCACCGCAGGCCGCGACCACCGGAGACACGCGATGACGATCCTCGACCGACTCACCCGTCGCCAGCTGCTGGCCCACGGCGGCGCCCTGGCCCTCGGCGCCCCCGCCGGCCTGCTGGGTGCCGCCGGCAGCGCCCAGGCCCAGACCCTGCTGGACAACGTGAGGGTGCTGTGCGGCTTTCCGGCCGGCGGCACCACCGATGCCGTCTCGCGCCGCGTGGCCGACAAACTGCGGGGCAGCTACGGCCGCACCACGCTGGTCGAGAACAAGCCCGGCGCGGGCGGCCGCTTCGGCGTCGAGGAACTGCGCCGCGCCACGCCCGACGGCAGCACCCTGCTGCTGACCCCGGCCGCGATGATCACGCTGTATCCGCACATCTACCGTTCGCTGACCTACAAGCCGCAGGACGTGACCCCGGTGTGCACCGGCGCCCAGGTGCAGTTCGCCTTCGCCGTCGGCCCGCGCGTGCCCGAGAGCGTGCGCACCCTCAAGGACTACCTGGCCTGGGCCAAGGCCAACCCGGGCGATGCCAGCTACGCCACGCCGGGCGCCGGCTCACCGCCGCACTTCGTCGCCGCACTGCTGGAGAAGGAGAGCGGCATCAACCTGAACCACGTGCCCTACCGCGGCTCGGCCCCCGGCGTGCAGGACCTGCTGGGTGGCCAGATCGGCGCCATGAGCTCACCGGTGGGCGACTACCTGGTGCACCGCAAGAGCGGCCGCGTGCGCATCCTGGCCACCTCCGGCGCCCAACGCTCGCGCTACACGCCCGACGTGCCGACCTATGCCGAAGCCGGCTTCCCCGCCCTGACCATGAACGAGTGGTACGGCTTCTTCATGCCCGCCAAGGTGCCCGCCGACGTGGTGCAGCGCGCCGCCACCGCCATCAAGGCCGCCATCAGCGCGCCCGAGACCATCGAGGCCTTCGCCCAGTTCGGCATGGAAGCCATGGCCAACACCCCGGCCGAACTGGCCAAGGCCGTGCACGACGAACACATCGCCTGGGCCGCCGTCGTCAAGCGCGTGGGCTTCACGCCCGAGGACTGAACGCACAGGGGCGGCCCGATGGCCACGGCCCCGGGCCGCCGCTCCGACCCGCGGCATCCGACCGCCGCGGGCAGGCCCGCCCCCTACACTGCGCGGATGTCCGAGCCCCACCCCCTCGATGACGACGCCGACGGGCGGGAGACCAGCTCCACCGCCGGCATCGACCACGCCTGCCTGCAGCACCTGCTGGGCTACCAGATCGCGCGGGCCGACATCCCCACGCGCCGCGCCTTCGCCCACCGCATCGGCAAGCCACTGAACCTGACCGCCGTCGAGTTCAGCACCCTGGTGCTGCTGGCCCACAACACCGGCGCCACGCCCAAGCAGCTGGCCGACGCCCTGGCCATGCACGCCCCCGCCATCAGCGTGCTGCTGGACCGCCTGGCCCAGCGCGGCCTGCTGGAACGCGTGCGCAGCGAGACCGACCGTCGCCTGCAGCACGTGCTGCTGACCGCCGAAGGACGACAACTGGCCGACGAAGCGCGGGAGCGCTCTCTCACTGCCGAACGCACGCTGCTGCAGGGCCTGAGCGCAGCGGAGCGGGCGATTCTGGTGGAGTTGTTGCAGAAGGTGGCGGGGGCGCGGGGGGTTTGAGGGTGCTTCGGAATGCGGCATGCCGACACTCAAGGCCGTCTCAGATCCGAAATGCAACACCTCGCCATCCGGTAAGGCGAGGAGATGACGAAACGATTCCAGCAGATGCAGGCCGGTCAAGATTGGCCGCCTCCGCGAGGGACTGAACTGACCCCGGGACGGTTCACAGCGTGGGCAACCCGGCCACCTGCGACTTCAAGAGCGGCAAGATCATCCCGCAGCAGCCGGTGTCCGGCGAAGAAGTGCAGCGCCGACTGACCACCGACCGCACGGCGCTGCTGAACGGCTTGGTCAGCAACCGCACCAGGCGCAAGCTCAAGGCCCTCCTGGTCTTCGACCCCAATGAAGGCAAAGTGGTCTTCGAGTTCAAACCGCGCGCGGCCAAGGTGCCAGCCAAGAAGACCGCGGCGAAGAAGACCTCCGCCTGGGCCACCGCCCATGAACGGTGATGGCTGAGACTGGTGCCTCGACTCAAGAAGGGCAACTGGCGCGGCAGTCGCGCACGCACTGCCGAACCTTCTCTATGGCCTGTTTGGACAGCCCGATGTGGGTGGCCGCGCAGTTCAGCTCGCAGACACGCCGGCCGCTCGCCGGACAAGCTGTGGCGGCGCTGGCGGCGGTGCCTACGCTGGCGGGAGCAGCCTCGGTGGGCACGGCCGCGTTTGCCGCCGGGTTGGGGGCGGGACCAGCCTGGCGCAGCGGGATCGCCTGGGGCACGGGCGTGATCGCGGGCACGGCCAGGTCGACCGTGGGTGCACGTTCCAGTGTGAAGGCGGCCTTGCCGTCCATCAGAAACTGGCTGCATTCACCCTGGATGCGGCCACCTTGGGCCGATGCGGCCTGGCAGCTGCCGCCGCTGTGCAAAGCCAGCTCGAAGCGGCCGGTGTCCGGGTCCACATAGAACCTGACGGGTTTGGGCTGCACCAATTCGCGGTACAGGCTTTGCACGATTTCGCCGTTGAACAGCTTGCCGCGCTGGCCCTGGGGCGATTTGCGTTCTTCCCATTTACCCGGGGGCGTCTGCAGGTCGAAGCGCAGGCCGTGCACCGTCATCACCCAGCCGCCGGAGAGGTCGTCGCCCAGCAGCGTCACCGGCGCGGCCGGGGTGGTCACGCTGTTGCGGCAGGTGCCGGTGCTGAGGCCCTCGATGCGTTGGTTGTCCCAGCTGTTGATGGGCTGTGGGGCGTGGGCCTTGTAACGGCGGCCCATCTGCTCTCCATAGCAGCCGCAGTAAGCGGCGGTGTCGATGCCCTTGGGCACGGTGAGCGCCGATTGTTCGGTGCACTTCAGCGTGAACCACTGGCGCGTGTTGGCCTCGTCGGGGCAGGCCTCGTAGGCCTCTTTCATCGCAAGCTGGGGGTTGCGGCCCCGCGCCAAGGCCTGGTCCATGTGCTGGGCGTAACAGGCGCAATCGGTGCGGCGCGCCATGTCGGGGTGGCTGCGGCAGTCTTCGGCGGTCTTCAAGATGACCACGCCCTGGGCCCGGGCGGGCGCGGCCAGCCAGCCCGCGGCCAGGATGGTGAACAGCAGCGCGAGTGTGGCGGCCACCCGTCCCCAGCCTTCAGTAGTCGACCGCATAGGACCTCACCTTCAGTTCGCCTTGCACCTTCGCGACCGTGATGTGGGCCCGGGTGGTCTTGCGCAGAGCGCGGTCGAACAGCACCACATGTTCGGCATCACTTTCGAAGACCAGGAGCACGCGGGCATCGGTGGCGTCACGGCCCGTCCCGGGCCCGTTGCCGGGCAACAGCCGGGTATTACCGAGCTGGCCGCGCACGCGCCGCATCTGCAGCATGCGCCCGGTGCTGGCATGCGGCTGGTCCATCATGGCCATGGCGGCCGCTGTGTCGCCGCGGTCAATGGCGGCCAGAAAGCGGAAACCGAGTTCAGTGGCCTCGGTGGGGTTGATCTGCGCGATGGCTGGCAGCGCCAGGCTGGTGACGACCGCAGTCGTTGCCCAGTACACCATCCGCCTTCGACCTGTGCAAAACAGCCTGGACATCGTCGCTCCCTTCATGTCAAGCGCTGCGCCGGCACTGACCGTCTCATGGTTCAGAACATTCTGCACGGGATTTCCACCACTCGCGTATGTGCCCCTCTTCGCCGTCGGCGTCCGGCGCGGCCAGCCAGGTCTGGCCCATGTCCTCGACCAGCACACCACGGCGAGTGAGCATCTTCATCAGTCGGGCGATGGCTGTCTGCAGCAGCGCGTGCAGCTCGTCGTCTGTGGGCGCATCCACCTCGATGAAGGCCGGCGAGCCATAGGCGCCACACCAGACCACAGATGCAACACGGGCATTGCAGATGACAAGCCGCGAGTTGCCGTCCACCCAATGGCGGCTCCAGCTGCCTCCAGCATCCTCCTGGCGCCTCACACCTTCACCCCACCCCAAAACACCCCCTCAACGGCCTCACAACCCCCTCTTCCCACGCCGCCGCACGCGCCGCCAGCACCAGCTGCACCACCGGCGCCGGCCACGGCGCCCGCAGCACCACCAGCCCCAGGGCCTCGGCCTGCGCCGCCGCCGCGGCCTCGGGCACCAGGGCCAGCAGCGGGGCCTGGGCCACCAGGTTGAGCGCGGGCTGGTAGGCGCCACAGGTCACCTGCGCCGGTGGCAGGCTGAAGCCGCCCTGGGCCAGCCATTCGCGCAGGCCGCGGGTGGCCACGCCGTCGTCGGGGGGCAGCACCCAGGCGGCGTCGGACAGGGCCTGCTGCCAGGCGCGGCGGCCGCGTGGCGGGGTGGCGGGCTGCGCCAGCGGGTGGTGGCGGCCGGCCACCAGCACCAGGCGTTCCTCGCCGACGGGCATGCTGCACAAGGCCGGGTCCAGGCGGCCGTCGGCGGGCAGGCGGCCGATCAGGGCGTCCAGTTCGCCGTCCAGCAGTTGTTGCCACAAGGGGCCCACGCCGGCCTCGGACAGCAGCAGGCGCATGTGGGGCGTTTGGGACATCAGCCGCTCGAGTGCCTGCGGCAGCACGCGCAGGGAGGCGATGGGCGTGCAGCCCAGGCGCAGCACGGGCCGCTCGTGGGCCTGGGCGGCGGCGCGGGCCTGGTGCAGTTCCTGGCGGGCGGCGCGCAGGCGTTGCAGGGCGGCGGTGCCGGCGGGGGTCAGGGTCACGCCGCGGCGGCCGCGCAGCACCAGGGCGCAGCCCATGGCCCGTTCGAGGGCGGCCAGCATCTGGGTCACGGCGGGCTGGGTCACGTGCAGGCTCTCGGCCACGCGGCGCAGGCTGCCCAGTTCCGCCACGCGGTCCAGCAGGCCCAGGTCGCGCAGCCGTAGCTGCTCCAGCGGATCGGTCATCCGGGGCTCCGTTCAGATGGGATGTTGTGCACGCGGCACGGACGCTGGCCAGCATAAAGGCCAGGCTGTCAGGCGCGAAGCATTCCTGTATTCAGCTTCAGGCTGACACCGCCTAGAGTGGGCGCCGTGGCCGCAGAGCCATGGTGCAGCGCCCCGATGCCCGGGGCCCGACGCCCTTCAGGAGACATGTCCATGCCCGACCGCCGTCGATGGCTGCAGCAGGCCGGCGCCCTGGCCTGCCCGGTGCCGCTGCTGGCCTCACCCAAGGCGCACGCGCTCGATGCGCCGGCCACCGCGCGCCTGCTGATCGGTGCGCCAGCCGGTGGCGCCGGCGATGCGCTGCTGCGCCGCATCGCCGACAAGCTGCGCGGCGGCTATGCGCCCGCGGTCATCGTCGAGAACAAGGCCGGCGCCGCCGGCCAGATCGCCTTGATGGCCGCGCGCGATGCGGCACCGGACGGCGCCACGCTGCTGATGTCGCCGTCCACCTTCTTCTCGGTCTATCCGCATGCCTACGCCCGCCTGCCCTATGACCCGCAGGCGGACTTCATGCCGGTCTCGCTGCTGGCGCACACGAACTTCGCGCTGGTGGTCGGCCCCAAGGTGCCGGAGTCGGTGCGCACGCTGGCCGACTTCATGGCCTGGAGCCGCGCCCATCCGGACGAGGCCACCTTCGGCTCGCCGGCCACCGGCTCGGTGCCGCATCTGGTGGTGGCCTGTGCGGCCCACCAGTTCAAGGCGCCGCTGCGCCATGTGCCCTACCGCGGCTCGGTGCCGGGGCTGCAGGATCTGCGCGGCGGCCAGATCGCGGCCATGTCCTCGCCAATCGGGGCCGTGCTCAGCCATCTGGTGCCCGGTGGGGCGCGGGCGCTGGCGGTCACCGGGGCGGCGCGCTCGCCCTTGCTGCCGCAGGTGCCGACCTGGCGTGAGCAGGGGCTGCCGCTGGTCGGCCGCGAATGGTTCGGCATGTTCCTGCCCGCGCGGGTGCCGCAGGCCGTGGCCACGCGCACCGCGGCCTACCTCAAGCTGGCGCTGCAGCAGAGCGATCTGATCGACGGCGGCGCCCGCCTCGGCCTGGAGGTGGCCGCCTCCACCCCGCAGGAGCTGCAGGCCATGATCGCCGCCGACAGCGCCGAGTGGCGGGTCTGGATCCGCCGCATCGGCTTCTCCGCGGAAGCCACCTGAGCCACCTGAGCGGCCTGAGCGTCCTGCCCAGCCCTCCCTCTGCATCCCCCCTGCATCGCGCTGACATCGACCATGCCCGCTGATTTCGACGTCCCCCCGGGCGAAGACGCCGACGCCGCCCACCGCACCTGGACGCAGCTGCGCGCCCGCTGCCCGGTGGCCCACACCGATGCGCTGGGCGGCTTCTGGGCGCTGACGCGCCATGCAGATGTCGCCCGCGTGGCCGCTGACCACACGCGTTACACCACCACGGTGCAGAACGTGGTGCCGAAGGTGGCCTTCACCGGCCGGCGCCCGCCGCTGCACCTCGATCCGCCGGACCAGACGCCCTACCGCGCCGCGCTCAACCCGCTGCTGTCGGCCGAGCGCGTCGCGCGCCTGGCGCCGGCCGTGCGCGCCATCGTGGCCGAGGCCTGGGCGCCCTTGATCGCACGCGGCGGCGGTGACCTCTGCGGCGAGTTCTCGGCCCGCTTTCCGGTGCGCGTGTTCGGCCACTGGATGAACCTGGATGGCGCGCTGGAGGCGCAGCTGATGCAGTCCGGCCCGGCCTTCATCCAGGCCGTGCAGGCCTTCGACACGGACGCGATGCGCGGCACCAGCCTGGTGCTCTACGACATGGCCCGCACGCTGGTGGCCGCGCGCCGGGCCGATCCGCGGCCGGCCGACGAGGACCCGGTCAGCGCGCTGCTGGCGACAAGGGTCGACGGCCAGCCGCTGCCCGACGAGATGGTGGTGGGCACGGTGCGGCAGGTGCTGGTGGTGGGCATCGTCGCGCCGATGGTGATGGTCGGCAGCATCGGCCGCCATCTGGCGCAGCACCCTGAACTGCACGACCAGTTGAGGGCCCAGCCCGCGCTGCGGCCGGCCGCGGTCGAGGAGTTCCTGCGGCTGTACACGCCGTACCGCGGCTTCGCCCGCACGCCGCGCAGCGATGTCGAGCTGGGCGGCCGGCCGATCCGTGCCGGCGAGCCGCTGGCGCTGACCTATGCCAGCGCCAACCGCGACGAGGCGGTGTTCGACGACCCGCACACCTTCCGCCTGGACCGGCCCAACATCGGCGAGCACCTGGCCTTCGGCCGCGGCGCGCACTACTGCGCCGGCGCCCATCTGGCGCGGCTGGAGCTGGCGGTGGCGCTGGACGCGCTGGTCGACGGCTGCGCGCGCATCACGCTGGACGGTGAGGCACGCTGGTGCCCGTATCCCGAGATCGGGCCTTATGCGCTGCCGGTGCGGCTGCAGGCCGATGCGGCCCGGGGGACGGTGGCGACGGCAGGCACAGTGACGCCCGCCGCCTGAGCGCGCGGACGCGCCGGCCCGTTCACTGGCCGCGGTCGACCACCACGAAGTGCTTGCGCACCGCCTCGACCACCTCGAAGGCGCCTTCGAAGCCGCCCGGGATCACGCCGCCCTCGCCGGGCCCGAACTCTGTCCACGCGCCCTGCGTGTCGTGCAGGCGCACGCGGCCTTCGAGCAGGTGGAAGTACTCGTCCTTGCCGGGCGGGAAGGCGATGCGCCAGCGGCCCACCTCGCAGGCCCAGATGCCGGCCGACAGATCGCCCTGCGGCGCCTCGTACAGCGACCAGGTACGGCGCAGCGGGTCGCCCTGCTCCAGGCGGTCGGGGCGCGGGCGGTCGAGCGCCGGCTCGCTGGCCGGTGGGTCGAAGCGGACGATGGCGGGGTGGCGCAGGTCGGTCATGGCGGCAGATGGGTCAGCGATGGGCGGGGGGATCCGTGCAGGCGCCTCAGCCGGCCACGTCGCCTGCGTCCTCCGGCTGCTGCCAGACCATCACCTTGAGCGCACGCTCTTCGTCGATGTCGGCATAGACCGGCGGGTTGGGCAGGCGGCCCAGCGGGCGCAGCTGCGGCGCGGCGGCGGCCACCTGCTCGGCCAGCCAGGTGCTGCCATAGCGCGGGGCGTTCAGGCACAGCAGCGCGTGGCCGCCGGGCGCCAGCAGCTCGGGCAGGCGGCGCAGCAGGCGCGGCCAGTCCTTCTCGGCGACGAAGCTGCCCTTCTGGTAGGCCGGCGGGTCCATGATCACCAGGTCCCAGGGGCCGCCGCGGGTCAGCTTGCCCCAGGTGTTCCACAGGTCGTGCGGCAGGAAGGACGCGCGGCCCTGCAGGTCGTTGAGCTCGTGGTTGCGCTGGCCGCTGGCCAGGGCGCCGCGCGCCATGTCGACGTTCCAGACGGTGGAGGCGCCGCCGGCCAGCGCCGCGACCGAGAACGCGCCGCTGTAGGCGAACAGGTTGAGCACGCGGCCACCGGGCTGTGCCTGCGCCCAGCGCCGCACCCAGCGGTGGCCCTCGACCATGTCGAGGAACAGGCCGTGGTTCAGGCCGCGGTCCAGGTGCACGCGGAAGCGCAGGCCGTCGATGGCCACCACATGGTCGGCCGGCACGGCGCCGGCCTGCAGGCGGTTGTCGGCACGGGCCTCGTCGCGCACCTGCAGCAGCCAGTTCAGGGGCTGATCGGGCGGCGCCAGGCGGGCCCAGGTCTGCGCCAGCGCCGCGCCGATGGCCTGCACCTCGGCCGGCGCAGGCTCGCCGTGCGCGGTCAGCAGCCAGACCGGCGCATACCAGTCCAGCGACAGGTGCTCGCAGCCGGGGTGCCGCCCGCCACGGCCGTGGAAGATGCGCTGGGCGTCCTGCGGGAGGTGGGTCAGCGCCTGCAGGGCGTCGATCACGGGCTGGGCGGGGGTGGCCGAGGCTGGGGCGACAGCCGCCGCCTCCGCAACCGGCACCGCGCACGGCGCGGCCGATGCGGTGCCGGCCTCGTCCCTCAACCAGCGCTCGACGATGGCCGCGCTGGCCTGCGCCGCGACGACATCGATGAAGCGGGTGAAATCGACGTGCGCGCTGTCGTCGGCGCGGTCGGAGATGGTGCGCAGCACGGCGAAGGGCAGGCCCAGGTCATGGCAGACCTGGGCGATGGCCGCGCCCTCCATTTCGACGGCCAGGGCCTCGGGCAGCGCCTGCTGCAGCGCCTGGCTCTCGGCGGCCGAGGAGACGAAGCGGTCGCCGCTGACGATCAGGCCCTGGTGCAGTCGCGGCGCCTGCACGCCAAGCGCCGCGACCTCGGCCGCATCGACGCCTGCCCCGTAGTGCGAGGGGCTGGCCAGCACGGCCTCGACGGCGCGCGCCAGACGGTCGGACAGCGCGGCATCGGCGTCGAAGCGACTGCGGCCGGTCAGCGGCACCTCGAAGCGCGGGAACAGCGGCGAAGCGTCCATGTCGTGCTGCAGCAGCGTGCGGCCCAGCACCACGTCGCCCACGCGGGCCTGCGGCGCCAGGCCACCGGCCACGCCGGTGAACACCAGTGCGCGCACGCCGTGGCGCTCGGCCAGCAGCGTGGTGGTCAGCGCGGCGGCCACCTTGCCGATGCCGCACAGCACGGCCACCACCGGCTGGCCGTGCAGCGTACCGCAGTGGAACTCGCGCCCGGCGTGGTGCTGCGTGTGCCAGCAGGTGCCGGGCAGGGTCAGCACGGCGTGCAGCTCCTGGCGCATGGCCGCGACGATGGCCAGCGGCGCAGGGCCGGCCGCGGAAGAGGCTGAAACGGCAGGATCGGACGTCATGGGCGAGCGGGACGGAAAGAGGTGGCGGGAGAGCGCGCCGGCAAGGCACAAAGCACGAGGGGCCGCCACGGCGGCCCCTCGCGGGTGCGCTGACGGGCGACCTCGGCGGTCACCCGTACACGCGGACTCAGGCGCCGGCGGCGTCCTTGAGCTTCTTCATGGCGCGGACCTTGACCTTGGTCGAGGCCGGCTTGGCCGGGAAGGTGCGCTCCTGCTTGGTGAAGCGGTCGATGCCCTTGTAGGCCTTGCGGGCCGGCACGTTCTGCACCACGACCTTGAACAGGCCCGGCATCGTGAACTCGCCCAGGCCCTTCTTGCCGATCGAGGCGGAGATGGTCTGCTCCAGCGCGGCCAGCACGGTCTTGGCGACCTTGGTGTCGACGCCCGAGGCGGCGGCCAGGTGGGCGACCAGCGCGGTCTTGCCCATGGCTTCCTTGATCGGCTTCATGGCGGCGCCAGCGGCCGGAGCGGCGGCGGCCTTCTTGGCGGCGACCGGCTTGGCCACGGCAGCCTTCTTGGCGGCGGCCTTCTTGGCCGGCGCGGCAACAGCCTTGGGCGCGACAGCCTTGGGTGCAGCGGCCTTCGGCGCCGCGGCAGCCTTCTTGACCGGGGCGGCCGCCTTCGGAGCGGCGGCGGCCTTCTTGGCCGGAGCAGCGGCCTTCGGCGCAGCGGCGACGGCCTTGGTCACCGGAGCGGCGGCAGCCTTCTTCGCAGCGGCCTTCTTGGCGGGAGCGGCGGTCTTGGCGGCCGGAGCGGCCTTCTTGGCAGTTGCCATGTCGATGTTCTTCGCGATGTTGGTTTGGAACGTGGAACGGTGTGAAAGCGCCGCTCCGGGGCCGGATTGTAGGTTTGTGCGCGTGGTGGTCCGCGCATGACGCACGCGTGAACAGGTGTCCGGCCTGCGCAGGCATGCACAGACAAGATACATAACGTTTTTCATGAGGACTCAAATGACGCGTCCTGAGACCGCTTGCGGACATGCGTGCCCGGCCGGTCCGGCGCCTGTGCGGACCGCCGCGCCGCTCACGGCACCGGCCCCGCATCAGGGCTGACCCTCAGCGGGCCGGTCCCGATGCGGCCGCGCTCATTCAGTATCCAGAATGACACGGCCATCCCGTTGCCCGAGGCACCGGGCGCACGTCCGCACGCCGATCCCGTCCATCGACCCGGGTGTCGATCCATCCAGCCCCGCCACCGCCATGCGCCCACCTCTGCGAGCCTCCACCGCGTCCGCCTCCCGTTCGTCCGCCATGCCGCGGGGCGGCCTTCGGGCCGCTCTTGCGGCGGCCGTGCTGGCGCCCCTGCTGTCGCCGCCGGTCCAGGCCCAGGAGGTGGTGCTGAAGTTCCACCACATGTGGCCGACCGTGGCCATGGGCCACAACCGCGTGGTCGTGCCCTGGTGCGACACCCTCGCCGCCGAGTCCAAGGGCCGCATGAAGTGCCAGATCCTGCCGGCGATGTCGGGCGGCGGCACGCCGGCGCAGCTGGTCGACCGCGTCAAGGACGGCGTCGACGACGTGACGATCACGCTGCCCGGCTACACCGCCGGCCGCTTCCCGGTGATGGAGGCCTTCGAGCTGCCCTTCATGACCAACAAGGCCGAGCCGGCCTCGGCCGCCGCCTGGGACTACCACCTGAAGTACGCGACCAAGGAGTTCCAGGGCACGAAGATGATCGCCACCTGGGTGCATGACGAAGGCTTCGTCAGCACCTCGGGCAAGCCGGTGGCCACGCTCGCCGACTTCAAGCGGCTGAAGATCCGCGGTGCCAGCCGGCAGTCGACCAGGCTGCTGGCCGCGCTCGGCGCGACGCCGGTGGGCATGCCCATCACCGGCGTGTCCGACGCGATGAGCAAGGGCACGCTCGACGGCTACATGACGGCCTGGGAGATCATCCCCAGCTTCAAGCTGCACGAGGTCAGCAAGTACCACACCGAGATCGAGGAGAGCCGGCCGTCGATGTTCACCGCCGGCTTCGTCTTCCTGATGAACCAGGCCCGCTACGACGCGCTGCCGGCCGACCTGAAGGCCATCGTCGACCGCCACAGCGGCGCCACGCTGTCGCGTCAGATCGGCCGTTACTGGGACGAGGCCACGGCCGTCGGGCGCAAGGCCGCGGCCGACCGCGGCAACGTCTTCGTCAAGGTCTCGGCCGCCGAGACCGACCAGTGGATGAAGGTCGCCGCACCGCTGGCCGACGACTGGGTGGCCGACATGGACAAGCGCGGCCTGCCCGGCAAGCAGATGCTGCAGGACGCGCGCGAGCTGATCCGCAAGCATTCGGCCACCACACGCTGAGCGGCGCGCCGGACAGGCGCCGGTGGTGGGGCGCCGTGGGCTCACCGTGGGCCCCACAGGGCCTCAGCCCCAGCAGGCCTCAGAACGTGTGAACGAAATGCGCCCCTGAACCGTTGAGCATTGCATGGACGCTACGACGGTTGGAGACGAGGGTGAGCAGACCCAACAAGGTCTGTTCGGTGAAGGGGAGTTGC
>NZ_JBBUTF010000023.1:0-74632 GCF_038066575.1 Pseudaquabacterium rugosum
ACACCCCCCCGCCCCAGCGCGCGAACCGCCCCCCCACCATCCCGCCCGAACCACCACAGCCTCCAACCCGAAGAATCCGCCCCCCGCAGCGACAGAAAACCGCTGAACCGCAGGACAGGACCCCAGAGATGCTCACAGTCGACAGCCTCAACCAGTACTACGGCGGCAGCCACATCCTGCGCAACCTCGCCCTCGACGCCCAGGCCGGCGAAGTCACCGTCGTTCTCGGCCGCAACGGCGTCGGCAAGACCACCCTGCTCAAGAGCCTGATGGGCGTCGTCCCCGCCAAGACCGGCCGCATCACCCTCGACGGCACCGACATCACCCGCGCCACCGCCTACGACCGCGTGCGCCTGGGCGTCGGCTACGTCCCCCAGGGCCGCGAGATCTTCAACCGCCTCACCGTCGAGGACAACCTGCGCATGGGCCTGGCCTCCCGCCCCGGCACCAGCCGCATCCCCGAACAGCTCTACACCCTGTTCCCCGTCCTCAAGCAGATGCTCGCCCGCCGCGGCGGCGACCTCTCCGGCGGCCAGCAGCAACAGCTCGCCATCGCCCGCGCACTCGCCTCCAGCCCCAAGCTGCTGCTGCTCGACGAACCCACCGAAGGCATCCAGCCCAGCGTCATCAAGGACATCGGCCGCGTCATCCGCACGCTTGCCGACGAAGGCCTCGACGGCCACCCCATCGCCATCGTCCTCGTCGAGCAGTACTACGACTTCGCCGCCGAACTGGCCGACCAGTACATCGTCATGGAACGCGGCGAGATCATCGCCCGCGGCCGCGGCGCCGACATGGAGGCCGACGGCGTGCGCCAGCGCGTGGCCATCTGACGCCGCCGCCGCGTTCCCCCCGCCGGCGGGCGCGGATCCTCTGTCGGGCGGCCCGGGCGCGCCTTGCGCACGGCCGCCGGTGCGGCCGCGGTCGTAGACTGCGCGGCCGATGACGAATCCGACCCTGCCTTCCGCCGCTGACGGCGCCCCCGCCCCTGCCGACACCCCGGTCGCCACCCGTGCCGACACCGGTGACCGCGGCGCGATGCCACCCTCTCCCTCGGCCCCGCCTGCCGGCCCGACGCCCGCCGGCGCCGATCCGCTGGCCACGCTGGCGCGACCCTGGGTCGCCATCGTCGGCGGCGGCCCCGCCGGCCTGGCCGCGGCCGAGGAGCTGCTGGCCGCCGGACAGCGCGTCGTGCTGTTCGACGCCATGCCCAGCCTGGGCCGCAAGTTCCTGCTGGCCGGCAAGGGCGGCCTGAACCTGACCCACAGCGAGCCCGCCGCGCCCTTCACCGCCCGCTATGCCGAGGCCGCCGACTGGGTCGGCCAGTGGCTGGCCGCACCCGGGGGCGATGCCGCCGCGCTGCGCGACTGGGCCCAGGGCCTGGGCATCGACACCTTCGTCGGCAGCTCCGGCCGGGTCTTCCCGCAGGAGATGAAGGCCGCGCCGCTGCTGCGTGGCTGGCTGCACCGGCTGCGCGCGGCCGGCCTCGTCGTCCAGGTGCGCCAGCGCTGGAGCGGCTGGCTGCCGGGCGATGCGCCGACCACGCTGCGCCTGGACACGCCCGCCGGCCCGCGCGTGCTGCAGCCCGATGCGCTGGTGCTGGCGCTGGGCGGCGGCAGCTGGCCGCAGCTGGGCAGCGACGGCGCCTGGCAGCCCTGGCTGGCCGCGCGCGGCGTCGCGCTGGCACCGCTGCGCGCGGCCAACTGCGGCTTCGACCTCGCCACGCCCTGGAGCGCCCATTTCGTCGAGCGCCATGCCGGCGCGCCGCTGAAGTCGGTGCGCCTGCGCTTCGACCAGGACGCGGCCGCCACCGGCGCACCGGCCTTCGACCGCGCCGGTGAATGCGTGGTGACGGCCAGCGGCATCGAGGGCAGCCTGGTCTACGCGGCCTCGGCCCGCGTGCGCGAGGCCATCGCCCGCGACGGCCAGGCCACGATCCACCTCGACCTGCTGCCCGGCCGCGACGCCGCGCGCCTGGCCACCGAGCTGGGCCGCGGCCGCGGCAGCCGCTCGGTCTCCAGCCACCTGAAGGCGCAGATCGGGCTCGACGGCGTCAAGGCCGCGCTGCTGCGCGAGCGCTGGTCGGCCGAGGAGCTGACGCAGCGCCTGGCGCGCGACCCCGCCGGTCTGGCGGCCGAGCTCAAGGCCTGGCCGCTGGTGCTGGGCGCGCCGCGGCCGATGGCCGAGGCCATCAGCAGCGCCGGCGGCGTGCGGCGCGAGGCGCTGGACGCGACGCTGCAGCTGACCGCGCTGCCCGGCGTGGCCTGTTGCGGCGAGATGCTGGACTGGGAAGCGCCGACCGGCGGCTACCTGCTGACCGCGGCCTTCGCCAGCGGCCGGGTGGCCGGGCGCGGGCTGGCGCAGCGGCTGACGCCGGGCGGCTGACGCCGGGCGGCCGAGCCGGCCGCAGCGGCACCCCGACGGCGCCCGTCACGGATCCCCCACCCCCCGGAACCGGGCGGCGCGGCCCGTCGGCACCGCGCGTCGACACATCCAGCAACACACGCTCACCACAATCGTCGGCAGTCCTGGGCGGTGTGTGCCGACCTGTCCGGGGACCGCGGGCGCGCTGGCGGCCGTCGCGTCGCGGCCTGCGGGCCGGGCGGGCGAGGGCCGTCGCGCGGGCTCCGTGGTTTCCGGCCAGGGCCGTGGCCGCCCGCCCGCGTTCCCCCGTCCGAACGGAACCTGCCCCATGTCCGACCGTGTGTCCGCCCCGCTGCCGTCGCCGCGACGGCTGCTGATCCTGTCCGCCATCGCCGCGGCCGCCGCCCTGTGCGGCAGCGTCCTGTCGCCGGCCCGTGCCGCCGAATCCACCACCGCGCTGCTCACCGACCGCCTGATCATCAAGTACCGCAGCGGCAGTGCTGCCGAGCGCTCGCCCGACAGCCAGACCATGGCCCGCGCCCACGAGGCCGTGCAGCGCGGCGGCGTGCAGATGACGCGCCTGCGCGCCACCGCCCAGGCGGCCCAGGTGATGCAGCTCGACCGCGCCGTCAGCGCCGCCGGTGCGCGGGCGCTGGCCGCCTCGGTGATGAGCGCCGACAGCGACATCGAGTACGCCGAGCCCGACCTGGTGCTGCAGCACGCCAGCACCACCCAGCCCAACGACGCCAGCTATGGCAGCCAGTGGGCGCTGTGGGAGGCCACGGCCGGCATCCGCGCGCCGGCGGCCTGGGCCTCGACCACCGGTGGCAACACCGTGGTGGCGGTGGTCGACACCGGCTACCGGCCGCACGCCGATCTGGTCGCCCGCATCGTCACCGGCCACGACTTCATCAGCAGCGCGACCATCGCCGCCGACGGCAACGCGCGCGACGGTGATGCGCTGGATGCCGGCGACGGCGTGGCCGCCGGGGCCTGCGGCAGCGGCAGCGCGGCGGCGGCCAGCAGCTGGCACGGCACGCATGTGGCCGGCACCATCGCGGCCGTGGCCGACAACGGCAGCGGCGTGGCCGGCGTGGCGCCGGGCGCGCGCATCCAGCCGCTGCGCGTGCTGGGCCAGTGCGGCGGCTACACCTCGGACATCGCCGACGCCATCACCTGGGCCTCGGGCGGCACCGTCAGCGGCCTGTCGGCCAACCCGACCGTGGCCCGCGTGATCAACCTGTCGCTGGGCGGCACGGGCAGCTGCGGCACCACGCTGCAGACGGCCATCACCGGCGCGCGCTCGCGCGGTGCGCTGGTGGTGGTGGCGGCCGGCAACGCGGCCACCGCGGCCAGCAGCGCCACGCCGGCCAACTGCCAGGGCACGACGGTGGTGGCCGCCGTCGGCCGCACCGGCGCCCGCGCCTACTACAGCAACTACGGGGCACCGGTGGCGCTGGCCGCACCCGGCGGCGACATGCGCAGCGGCGCCGCCGACGGCATCCTGTCCACGCTCAACACCGGCACCACCACGCCGGGCGCCGACACGCTGGCCTGGTACCAGGGCACCTCGATGGCCACCCCGCATGTCGCTGGTACGGCCGCGCTGATGCTGGGCCGCAACCCGGCGCTGACGGTCGAGCAGCTCGACCAGCTGCTGCGCAGCTCGGCGCGCGCCTTCCCGGTGGCCTGCAGCGGCTGCGGCGCCGGTCTGCTCGATGCCGGTGCGGCCGTCGCCGCGGCCGCGGCCGCTGCCGTGCCGGTGGCCACCCGCGTGAGCGAGACCACGGCCGCCAACGACAGCCTGGCGACCGGCCAGACCGTCAGCGGCGACACGCTGGCCATCAGCGGCAGCCTGAGCGCGTCCACCGATGTCGACCATTACCGCATCAGCGTGGCCGCCGGCCGCACGCTGGGTGCGCGGCTGAGCCCGGCCTCGACGCTGGGGGCCACGGTCAAGGTCTACACCAGCGCCGGCACGCTGGTGGGCAGCGCCACGTCCTCGGCCAGCGGCGCCCAGGCCTATGCGCTGGCCAGCCACACCGGCACGGCGGCGGCGACCTATGTCGTGGCCGTCAGTCGCGCCAGCGGCGCCAGGAGCGGCAGCTACGCGCTGCAGCTGCGCCAGTGACCGGCGCCTGAGGCGCGCGGGCGGGTGGTGATGGCCGTGCGGTGATGACTGTGTGGTGATGGCCGTGCGGCCACGGCCGAGACCGCGGCGTGTCCGGGGTCTCGGGCCGCCGGGCTGGCCGGTGCCGGGCCAGCCGGGCATGATCCGCGCCGGTCCGGCACCCGCCGGGCGCAGCGGCCGGCCCGGCGATCGGCGGACCGCCGACACGGAGCCCCGATGATCACCGTCCACCATCTGGAGAACTCGCGGTCGCAGCGCGTGCTGTGGCTGCTGGAGGAGCTGGGCCTGCCGGCCCAGGTCGTGCGCCATCCGCGCGATCCGCAGACGCTGCTGGCGCCGCCCGCGCTGCTGCAGGTGCATCCGCTGGGCAAGAGCCCGGTCATCGTCGATGACGTCGATGCCGCGCGTGAGGGGGCGCCGCGCGTGGTCGCCGAGACCGGCGCCATCGTCGAGTACCTGATCGAGCGCCACGGCCAGGGCCGGCTGCGCCCGCCGCCGGGCACGCCCGAGGCCCTGCGCTGGACCTACTGGCTGCATTTCGCCGAGGGCTCGGCCATGCCGCCGCTGCTGCTGCAGCTGGTGGCCAGCCGGCTGGGCGGATCGGCCACGCCCTGGCTGGTGCGGCCGGTGGCATGCGCCATCGGCGAGCGGCTGCGGGCGCTGCTGGTGACGCCCAATCTGAGGCGTCAATGGGACTGGATCGAGGCCGAGCTGCAGCGCGACGGCTGGTTCGCCGGCACCGCCTTCAGCGCCGCCGACGTGATGATGAGCTTCCCGATCGAGGCCGCGGCCGCGCGCGCCGGGCTCGACGCGCGCTGGCCGGCGATCCAGGACTGGCTGGCCCGCATCCATGCGCGGCCGGCCTGGCAGCGTGCGCTGGCGCTCGGCGGGCCCTACGCCTACGCCTGAGTCCGGGCGTCAGGCGTGGACTGCGGCCTGCGGACGGCGGACCGCAGGCCGCGGGTGCTACATCCGCCAGATGCGCGGCGTGTGGGCCGGCAGGCCCCAGTGCAGCGGCCGCCAGGCGGCGCGCACCTGCTGCAGCAGCGTCATCGCCGGCTCGACCCGGTCGGCCAGCACGCGCAGCACGATCAGGCCCTCGTCGAGGGCGCTGACGCCGGCCTGCGGGGTCAGCGGGCTGGCCTCGATGCGCTCGCGGGCGGCCTCCAGCAGGTCCTCGCGCCGGGTGCGGGTCATCGCCGCGCCGTCGGCCAGGAACAGCGTGGCCAGCACGCCGTGGCCGGCCAGACCCAGCGGTGAGTCCAGCAGCAGGCGGTCCGCGCTGTCGAGCACGCCGCGCTCCAGCCAGCGGCCGGGCAGTTCCAGCCGCTGCGCATAGCGGCCGCCGGTCCAGGCCTGGCCGGCCGCCGGCAGGCCGAGGGCCAGCAGATCCCAGCCCATCAGTTGCGCGGTGGGGGCGAGGTCGAAGCGCAGCGTGTTGTCGACCTGGCAGGACGGGTAGGCGATGGTCTCCAGCGGCAGCCATTCCAGCCGCGCGCCGTCGGCCAGCGTGAAGTGCACCTGCTGCTCGGCCAGCGGCCCGGCGCTGCGGTAGAAGCGGGTGGCGCCGGGCGTGGTGATCACCGCATGGGTGCCGCTGGCGAGCTGGCCGTCGAGCGCCAGCACGTCGCCGCCGGCGATGCCGCCCGGCGGATGCACCAGCACGTGGTGGCAGATCGCGTCGCCTTCGGGGTAGAGCCGCTGCAGCACGCGCAGCGGGCCGTGGTGGCGGTCCAGCGCGATCGTGCGGTCGCCGTCGCGCGTGTAATCGAGTTGCAGATGGCCGTGCCAGCCCATGACGCGGGGGCGCGCCGCGAGGACGCGCGATCGGATGCGAGGAGGAGGCCGCCAGTGTAGGGCCGCGGACCGCGCGCCCCCCGTGTGCCGGTGCGCCGCGCGGGGTCGGTGGGGCCTCAGTTGTCCTGTTGGGCCGCGATCAGTTCGCCCAGCCGGGCCAGCGCCGCGCGCCGGGCCGGCGTCCACGGTGCGCTGACGCTCAGCCGCAGGCAGTGGCGGTAGCGGGTGCTGGCGCTGAACATCGCGCCCGGCGCGATGCAGATGCCCTCGGCCAGCGCGGCATGGAACAGCGCCAGCGTGTCGAAGCGCGGCGGCAGCTCGACCCACAGCATGATGCCGCCGGCCGGATCGGTGACCCGGGTGCCGGCCGGAAACAGCTCGGCGATCAGCGTGCGGCCCTCGGCGATGCGCGGCGCGTGGGTGTTGCGCAGGCGACGCAACTGGGCCTGCATGCCGGGCTGCTCCAGCAGATCGGCCATCGCCGCCTCGACCACGCCGGTGTGGCCGCCGATCATCGCCGCCTGGCGCCGGCGCAGCGCCTCGGTGTGGCGGCCGGCTTCGAGCCAGCCCACGCGCAGCCCCGGTGCCAGCGTCTTGGAGAAGCCGCCGCACAGCATCACCAGCCCTTCGCGGTCGAAGGACTTGACGGTGCGGCGGTGCTCCTCGTGCTCGGCCAGCGCGTTGAAGATGACGTCCTCGATCAGCGGCACCTGGTGCTCGGCCAGCAGCTCGGCCAGACGTTGGCGCTCGACCAGCGGCATGCTCGCGCCCAGCGGGTTCTGCAGCGTGGGCACGGCCAGCACCGCGCGCACCGGTTGCGTGCGCAGGGCCAGGGCCAGCGCGTCCACGCTCAGGCCGTGGCGCGGGTGGGTCGGGATCTCGAGGGCCTTCAGGTGCAGGGCTTCGAGCATCTGCAGGAAGGAGAAGCAGGTCGGTGATTCCAGCGCCACCGTGTCCCCGGGCCGCGTCACCGTCTGCAGGCACAGCGCGACCGAGGCGGTGCAGCTGCTGGTCAGCACGATGTCCTGCGGCCGCAGCGTGCAGCCCATCGACAGGCTGCGGCGCGCGATCGCCTGGCGCAGACCCTCGTGGCCGAGTGGCGGCGGGTACAGCTGCAGCGAGCCGCGGTGGCGCAGCGTGGCCTGGCTGAGCGCGCGGCGCAGCCGCTCCTGGTCGAACAGCTCGGGTTCGGGGCAGGCGGCGCCGAAGGAGATCACGGCCGGATCGGCGGCCGCGCGCATCACCTGCTCGGTCAGCGCGCTGATGCCCACGTCCTGCGCGTCGACGGGCGGATGCGAGGGCGCCGGCTCGGCCAGCGCGGTACGGCGGCCGGAGCGGCGGGCGCCGCCGGGCGCCGGGGGGCTGCCGTCGGCGTTGACCGCGCCGTCGCGGGCCGGCTGGCGATCGGGCGTGCGGCGCACGAAATAGCCCGAACGCGGCCGCACCTCGATGCGGGCCTGGTCCTCCAGCAGGCGGTAGGCCTGCAGCACGGTGGACACCGACACCAGCTGCTCCGCCGCCGCCTCGCGCACCGACGGCAGCCGCGTGCCGGCGGCCAGCGCGCCGCTGTCCATCAGCTGCGCCAGCCGGTCGGCCAGCTGCTGGTAGAGCGGGCGTTCGTCGGCGGCGGTGGCGGGCGTGTCCGCGGCCGGGGCGGCCGGCCGTGCGCCAGCCGGCGCGCGCGGCGGGGTCGCCGTGGCCTCGGTCGCGGTGGCCGGGTTGGTGGTCGGGCTGGTGGTGGGGCTGGTGGCCGTACCGGCCGTCAGCGTCCGCGCGCCGATCGCCGTCGTCCGACCGATGCCGCGCCGCGCGGGCGTGGGGCTCGGGCGGGGCGTCAGGGTCGGATCGGACGGGTTCATGGGCCGATTGTGCGGTGCGGTGCCGGGCCCCGACCAGCACAGACGCCGGCCGTGCCCACCGGCACAGATGCCGTGCATCACGCGCTGTGCTGGTGCGGTCTGCACCTGACTGTGGCTGTCAGCTCCGGGCGGTGGCCGGCATCATCGGTGCCCATGAACCGCAAGCCCACCCTCCTGTCCGACGAGCGGGTCCGCCAGCTGGCCCGCGGCCACACCATCACGCTGCCGGCCGGCCAGGCGCTGCGCCTGCCGGCGGTCACCGGCCACGCCCCGCGCCGTCTGCACCTGCTGCAGGGCCGGCTGTGGCTGACCTGCCGCGGCGACCTCGACGACCACCACCTGGAGCCCGGTGCCCAGTGGCCGCTGGGCGAGCCCGGCGCGGTGGTGATCGAGGCCGAGCCGGGCCAGACCGTGCGCCTGCGGCTGGAGCCGCCGCCGCGCGCGCTGCTGATCGATGCCGGCCTCGGCCTGCTCGAAGGCCTGCTGCGCGCCGGTGCCGCCCGGCTGCGCCGCCGGCGCACGCTCAGGCCGCTTGCGAGCCGCGGTGCGCCCAGCCGGTGAGCCGGCGCTCCAGCAGGCTGAAGGCCTCGTACATGCCCATCGCCATCGCACCGACGGCCACCAGGCCGGCGAAGGCCAGGCCCATCTGCATCGCGCTGCCGGCCGACACCAGCAGGTAGCCGATGCCCTCGTTGGACGCCGTCATCTCGCTGACGGTGGTGCCGACGAAGGCCAGCGTGATGGCCACCTTCAGCGAGCCGAAGAAGTGCGGCAGCGTGCGCGGCAGGCCGACCTTCATCAGCACGTCCCAGCGCCGTGCGCCGAGCACGCGCAGCACGTCCTCCAGCTCCGGCTCCAGCGTGGCCAGGCCGGTGGCGATGTTGACGGTGATCGGGAAGAAGCTGATCAGGAAGGCGGTCAGGATGGCCGGCCCGACGCCGATGCCGAACCACACCACCAGGATCGGCACGAAGGCCGCCTTGGGCAGCGCGTTGAAGCCGGTCATCAGCGGATAGATGGCCGCGTAGGCCAGGCGCGAGCTGCCGACCAGGAAGCCCAGCAGCACGCCGAAGACGATGGCCAGGCCGAAGCCCGCCAGCGTGACCCAGAAGGTGCGCCACGCATGCCGGCCGATCTCGCCGCGGAACTCGACGGCCTGCTCGGCGATGCGCAGCGGGCTCGGAAAGACGAACTCGCTGACCGAGAAGGCGCTGCACAGCCCCTGCCAGACGAGCAGGGTGAGGAGCAGCAGCGCCCACGGCGCCCAGGCTTCGAGACGGCGGGCGGTCATGCGGGTGCTCCGTGTGCTCCGGGTGCCCCGGATGCGGTACCGATGGCCGTGCGGGCCGCGCCGATGTGGCCGCGCAGCTCGTGCACGATGGCGGTGAAGGCCGGCGTGTAGGTCAGCTCCAGATCGCGCGGGCGCGGCAGGTCGATCTCGCGGCGCACGACGAAGCGGCCGGGGCGCTGGCTCATCACGTAGACGGTGTCGGCCAGGAACACGCTCTCGCGCAGGTCATGGGTGACCAGGATGACGTTGAACCGCTGCGCCGCCTGCAGGTCGCGCAGCGTGCACCAGAGCTCCTCGCGGGTGAAGGCGTCGAGCGCGCCGAAGGGCTCGTCGAGCAGCAGCATGCGCGGCTCGTGGATCAGCGCGCGGCAGATGCTGGCGCGCTGCTGCATGCCGCCCGACAGCTGCCACGGGTACTGGTCCTCGTGGCCGGCCAGGCCGACGCTGCGCAGCAGCGCGCGGGCGCGGGCCTCGTGTTCGGCGCGGCGGCGCTTGAACTGGCTGCGGTGCGGCTCGACGATCTCCAGCGGCAGCATCACGTTGGCCAGCACCGTGCGCCAGGGCAGCAGGCTGGGCGCCTGGAAGGCCATGCCGGTGATCTTCAGCGGCCCGTCGACCGGCGCGCCGTCGATGCGCACCGTGCCGCGGCTGGGCGCCTTCAGCCCGGTGGCCAGCTTCATGAAGGTGGACTTGCCGCAGCCCGAGGGGCCGACGATGGCGATGAACTCGCCCTCGCGCACCTGCAGGTCGATGGCCTCGACCGCGTACTGGCCGGCGGCCTGCAGCGCGGGCGAGTAGGCCAGCCAGACGTCGCGGAAATCGACGAAGGGCGCGTCGCTGCCCGGCACCGGCCCCGGCTCCGGTGCGGCCGCGCGTGCGGTGCCGCTCACTTGCGGGCCTTGACCGAGAAGATGTCGCGCTCGGCCGGGGCCGGCAGATAACCGGGTATCCAGACGGCCTCGGGGTTGATGCGGGTCTTGGTCGCGTAGGCGTCGGCGACCTGGCTGGCCATCAGCGCCAGGCGCGGCAGCCTGACCTCGCCGAAGCCCTCGGCGCGCGCATCCGGCGTGGCCACCGCGAAGTCGATGGCCAGCTTCAGCCGGCGTTCCTCCAGCTCGGCGTGGATGATGCCGTCGCGCGCCTTGACGAGACCGATGGCGGCCTTGGGATCGGCGATCACCTGCTTCGCGCCCTTGGCGAAGGCGCGCAGGAAGCCCTTGACCGCCTCCGGGTTCTTCTTGAGGAAGGCCTCGTTGACGATGATGGCGTTGCCGTAGAGCTTGACCCCGTGCTGCGGGTAGAGCTGCACCGCCACGTCCTCGGCCTTGACGCCGCGCGCCTCCAGGTTGAGCAGGCTGGTGAAGTAGAAGCCGGTGATGGCGTCGACGTCGCCGCGCACCAGCAGGGTCTCGCGCAGCGGCGGGTCCATGCTGACCCAGTTCACCGGGCCGATGCCGTTGGCCTTGGCATAGATCGGGAAGGCGCGTCGGCCGGCATCGAACACCGGCGCGCCGAGCTTGCGGCCGGCCAGATCCTTCGGGCCGGCGATGCCGGTCTTCTTCAGGCTGAGGACGGCGGCCGGCGTGGCGTTGTAGACCATCATCACCGCCACCGGCCGCGACGGCGCGCCGGGGTTGTTGGCGTGGAACTCCATCAGCGCGGCCATGTCGGCGAAGCCCATGTCGTAGGTGCCGGAGGCCACGCGGTTGATCGCGTTGGCCGAGCCGTTGCCGGCGTCGATGCTCACGTCCAGCTTCTCGGCCTTGAACAGGCCCTGGGCGGCGGGCAGCAGGAAGAAGGCGCTCGGGCCCTCGAAGCGCCAGTCGAGCTGGAACTTCACCGGCGTCTCGGCCGCCTGGGCCCGGGCGGTGTCCGGGACCAGGCTGCCCACCAGGCCGCCCACCAGACTGCCAACCAAGCCGAGCACGGCCAGCGTGGCCGTCCGCCGCCGTCGGCCCAGGCCCGCACGGCGATGGCCGGACGGGGCGCGGACAGCGGGAACCGGGGCGGAAGCCGGGGCGGATACGGGCAGCGTGGGCGACATGGGCGGTGCGGAAGTCGAGGGGACGTTCCGGTCGACCGCGGGCGGCGCGCCGGATGCCGACCCTGACAGCAAGCTCCGTGCGCACCCGCGGCCGCAGCAGCCGGCCCGTGATGCACCGGCGCGGGGCGCGACGGCGGCCGCGGCCGTCCGCCTCAGGTGCCGCGGCGCACCAGGGCCAGCAGGCTGCCGGCCAGCATGAAGCAGGCGCCGAAGACGCGGTTCATCGCCTTCAGATGGCGCTCCGAGCGCAGCGTGCGCAGCAGCCGGGCGGCCAGCGCGGTGTAGCCGGCCATCACCACCAGATCGGTGAAGCCCAGCGTGGCGGCGATGATCAGGTACTGCGGCGCCAGCGGCTGCGCCAGGTCCAGGAACTGCGGCACCACGGCCAGCAGGAAGACCGTGCCCTTGGGGTTGAGCGCGTTGATGACCCAGGCGCGGCCGATCTGGCGGCCGAGCGTCGGCGGCGGCGCGTCCGCATCGCGCGTGGCCAGCGGCCGGGCCGGTGCGCGCCACTGCTGGATGCCCAGCCACACCAGGTAGCTGACGCCGATCCACTTGATGACCGCGAAGGCGGTGGCGCTGGTGGCCACCACCGCGCCGAGGCCGACGCCGATCAGCGCGACCTGGGTCCAGATGCCGGCCACCAGGCCGAAGGTGGTGACGTAGCCGCGGCGAAAGCCCAGGTTCAGCCCGGCGCTCATGGCGGCGACGGCGCCGGCACCCGGCGACAGGCTGATGGCCCAGGCGGCGGCGAAGAAGGCGAGCCAGACGGAGAGATCCATGGCGGAAGGACGCGCGGGGGTGACAGGAACAGGGCGGACAGGATAGGACAGATGGCCGGGCCGCGGCCCCTGCCGCGCCCGGTCCCGTGCGGGGTCAAGGACGGGGGCGCGTTCCGGTGCGGGGATGGCCCTCGGCGGCCGGGGGGGCGGAGGCCGTGGTGGCGATCGGCCCGGCCTCCTCGTCCAGCACCTCGGCCTCGGGCCGGGCCGACCACAGCAGGGCCAGCGCGGCGGCGCCGCAGCAGGCGCTCAGGATCATCGCCATCGTGCGCAGCGTGGGCCGGGCCAGGGCCAGCGCGCCATCGTCGCCCGGCGCCAGGGCCGCGCTCAGCGCCAGGCCGGCCACGCTGGCGCTCAGCACCAGGGCGATGGCCGCCCGACGGCGCCAGCGTGCGGCCCCCGCGCCGGACGGGCCGTCCGCCTCGGGGGCCACCCGGCTGGCCGCATGGCGCAGCGCGGCCGCGCACATCAGTTGCAGTGGCCAGGCGTCCTGCGGGTCGAGCCGGGCCCGGTTCTGGCCGAACTGCAGCTCGGCATGGACGGCCTGCAGCGCGTCCACCCGCCAGGCCAGCGACCAGCGGCGCGGGCTCAGGCGCTGCAGCTGCGGGCTGTCGTCGGTGGTGCGGCCGATGGCGGTCACGGCATTCAGACCGGCGGCCGACAGACCGCCTTCACCGCGGCCGTGGCGGGTGCGGCCGCGGGCATCGAGCTGCCAGCGCAGGCTGCAGCCCAGCGTGTCGAGCTCGACCAGCGCCAGCTGGCAGGCCTCGATGCCCTGCTGCGCCAGCAGGCGCTGCAGCTCGCGGTCCAGCAGCGGGGCGGCGGCCAGCGCCCCACCGGTGCCGGCAGCGGCCGCGGCAGGCGAGGCGGGTGTGGCCGCAGGGGCCCGGACAGACGCGGACGGGGCGGACTTCATCGGGCCGGCAGTGTAGAAGCCTGGCCGCACCGCGCAAGCCACCGCGCGGCGCGGTCGTGCGATGCGCCACACCGCGGATGGCCGGCAGATGGGGGGTGGCCCGCGTGCACGCCGGTGCACGCCGGTGAGCGCGGCCGCCGGACCTCAGCCGGCGACCGGCTCCCCGAGTGCGGCCAGCAGCGCCCGCGTGCAGTCGCTGCGCGGCGCGGCGAACAGCGCGTCGACCGCCTGCTGCTCGACCACCCGGCCGGCCTGCAGCACGATCACCTCGTGCGCCATCGCCCGGATCACCGCCAGATCGTGGCTGATGAAGACATAGGCCAGGCCGCGCCGGCGCTGCAGCTCGGCCAGCAGGCCCAGCACCTGCTGCTGCACCGAGGCGTCGAGCGCCGAGGTCGGCTCGTCGAGGATCAGCACCTCGGGCTCCAGCACCAGCGCGCGGGCGATCGCGATGCGCTGGCGCTGGCCGCCCGAGAACTCGTGCGGGTAGCGCCCCAGCACGTCGTGCACGCCGCGATCGGCCGACAGGCCGACCTCGTCGAGCACCGCCTGCACGCGCACCAGGCGCTGCGCGGCGTCGAGCTGCGGCTGGTGCAGGGCCAGGCCCTCGTCCAGCGTCTGGCCGATGGTGCGGCGCGGGCTCAGCGAGCCGAACGGGTCCTGCAGCACCACCTGCAGCCGGGCGCGGGCGGCGCGCAGCGCACGCGGCTCGGCCCGGTCCAGGCGCAGGGCGGCCGGGCCGTCGCCCAGCCAGACCGCGCCGCCGTCGAGCCCCTGCAGCGCCAGCAACGCCAGGCCCAGCGTGGTCTTGCCCGAGCCCGATTCGCCGACGATGCCCAGCGTGTGGCCGCGCCGCAGCTGCAGGCTGACGCCGTCGAGCGCGGCGAAGCGCCGGCGGCGCCAGAACGGCCCGCCGGCATCGAAGCCCACGCGCAGGTCCTCGGCGCGCAGCGCCAGCGGGGCGTCGGCCGGCGCGGGCGCGACCTGGCGCTGCGGCCGGGTCGCCAGCAGGCGCCGGGTGTCGAGGTGCTGCGGCTGGGCGAAGACGGCCTCGGTCGGCCCCTGCTCGACCAGCCGTCCGCGCGCCATCACGCCGACCTGGCCGCAGAAGCGCCGCACCAGGTTCAGGTCGTGGGTGATGAACAGGATGGCCATGCCGAACTCGGCCTGCAGCCCGGCCAGCAGCTCCAGGATCTGCGCCTGCACCGTCACGTCGAGCGCGGTGGTCGGCTCGTCGCAGATCAGCAGCTGCGGCGCGCAGGCCAGCGCCATCGCGATCATCGCCCGCTGCCGCTGGCCGCCCGAGAGCTGGTGCGGGTAGGCGTCGATGCGCCGCTCGGGCTCGGCGATGCCGGTGCGCGCCAGCAGCGCGATCGCCCGCTCGCGCGCGGCGGCGGCGCCCAGGCCCCGGTGCAGCACCAGCACCTCGGCGATCTGCGTGCCGATGCGCTGCACCGGGTTCAGCGCCGTCATCGGCTCCTGGAAGATCATGCCGATGCGCGCGCCGCGGATCGCGCGCAGCGCGGGCTCGGCCAGCGTGGTCAGCTCCTGGCCGTCGAAGCGGATCGAGCCGGTGGTCTGCGCGTCGTCGAGCAGGCGCAGCACCGACTGCGCGGTCACCGACTTGCCCGAGCCCGATTCGCCGACCAGCGCCAGCGTCTGGCCGGCCTGCAGCGACAGGCTCAGGTCCTGCACCACCTCGGTGGTGCCGAAGCGCACGCTCAGGTGCGCGATCTCCAGCAGGGCGTGGCGGGCGGGCGGGCGCGGTGCGGTCACGGCTTCAGCCCTTGCGGGTGTCGAAGGCGTCGCGCAGCGCGTCGCCGATGAAGGTCAGCAGCAGCATGGTCAGCGCCAGCAGCACGAAGGTCGGCACGATGATCCACCAGGCATCCAGATTGGCCTTGCCCTGCTGCAGCAGCAGGCCCAGGCTGGGCACGTCCGGCGGCACGCCCAGGCCGAGGAAGTCCAGCGAGGTCAGCGCCAGGATGGCCCCGCTCATGCGGAAGGGGATGAAGGTGATCACCGGTGTCATCGCGTTGGGCAGCACGTGGCGCCAGATGATGGCCGCCGGCCCCAGGCCGAGCGCGCGCGCGGCCTTGACGTGGTCGAGCGCGCGCACGCGCAGGAACTCGCCGCGCACGTAGTCCGACAGGCCCATCCAGCCCCACAGGCTCAGCAGCACCAGCAACAGGCCGAGCGAGGGCTGGAAGATGGCGGCGAAGATGATGAGCAGATAGAGCTCGGGCACCGCGCCCCAGATCTCGATGCCGCGCTGCATCAGCAGATCGGTGCGGCCGCCGAAATAGCCCATCACCGCCCCGGCGGCCACGCCCAGCAGCGTGCCGATGGCCGTCAGCGCGAGGCCGAACCAGATGCTGACCCGGAAGCCGTAGAGCAGCTGCGCGGCGATGTCGCGGCCCTGCGGATCGGTGCCCAGCCAGTTGCGGGCCGAGGGTGGCGTCGGCGAGGGCTGGGGGCTGAAGTAGTCGGTGCTGGTGGCCGAGTGCGGGTTGGGCGCGTGCAGCGCCCAGTTGCCGGGCGCGGCCAGCCGGGCCTGGGCCCAGGGGTCCTTCCAGTCGGTGGGGGTGGCGAAGTCGCCGCCGATCGCGCGCTCGGACGGGTTGTCGATCACCGGGAACCACCAGCGGCCGTCGATGCGGGCGACGAAGGGCTTGTCGTTGCTGACGAGCTCGGCGGCGGTCGCCAGCACCAGCAGCACGCCGAAGATCCACAGCGACCACCAGCCCAGGCGGTGGCGGCGGAAGCGTGCCCAGGCGCGGGCGCCGGGTGAGCGGCCGGCGGCCAGGGCCGGGCCCGTGGCGGTGGCGGTGGCGGTGGCGGTGGCGGTGGCGGTGGCCGGCGGGGCGGTGTCGGTCAGGATCGTCATGCGCGCGGGCCTTCCTTCAGCGTTGCGCGGCACCGAACTGCACGCGCGGGTCGACCCAGACGTACAGCAGGTCCGACACCAGCTTGACCACGAGGCCGATCAGCGTGAACAGGTAGAGCGAGCCCAGCACCACCGGGTAGTCGCGCCGCTGCACCGCCTCGAAGCCCAGCAGGCCCAGGCCGTCGAGCGAGAACAGCGTCTCGATCAGCACCGAGCCGGCGAAGAAGGCGCCGACGAAGGCCGACGGAAAACCGGTGACCAGCGGGATCAGCGCATTGCGCAGCACGTGGCGGCGCAGCACCTGGCCCGGCGACAGGCCCTTGGCGCGGGCCACCATCACGTACTGCTTGCGCAGCTCCTCGACGAAGGTGTTGCGCGTCAGCAGCGTGGTGACGGCGAAGCTGCCGATCACCATGCAGGTCAGCGGCAGCGTCAGGTGCCACAGGTAATCGGTGATGCGCGCGGGCCAGGACAGGCTGGCCCAGTCGTCCGAGACCAGGCCGCGCAGCGGGAACCAGTCGAGGAAGGTGCCGCCGGCGAACAGCACGATCAGCAGCACGCCCAGCACGAAGCCGGGGATCGCGTAGCCGACCAGCACCAGCAGCGTGGTGGCGGTGTCGAAGCGCGTGCCCTCGCGCCGCGCCTTGGCCATGCCCAGCGGCACCGAGATCAGGTAGCTGAGGACGAAGGTCCACAGCCCGAGGCTCATCGACACCGGCAGCTTGCTCTTGATCAGCGTCCACACGTCCTGGTGGTGCATGAAGCTCTGGCCGAGGTCGAAGCGGGCGAACTGCACCAGCATGTCGAGGTAGCGCTGGCCGACCGGCTTGTCGAAGCCGTACAGGCGCTTGAGCTCCTCGACCTGTTTCGCGTCGATGTCGCGCGCGGCGCGGTAGCCCTCGCCGTCGGCGCTGCGCGAGGCGCGTGCCTCGGCCAGCGCCTGCTCGACGGGGCCGCCGGGCACGAACTGGATGACGACGAAGGTGAGGGTCAGCGCGCCCAGCAGCGTGGGCACCATCAGCAGCACGCGCTTGAGCAGGTAGGCCAGCATCGGGTCGGGCTCCGGGGGGCGGGTGGGTCGGAGGATCGGGGTGGGCGGCGCCGGGCTCAGCCGCCGGCCGGCCGCGGGGCGGCGGGGGCCGCTGGCGCCCCGCCGTCACCCAGGCTGCGGTCCCACCAGGTCCACAGCGGCCAGGGCTGGCTGTGGTTGTCGGGCAGCGAATCGATGGCCATGTAGGGCGCCGGCACCGCCGGCAGGCCGAAGCGCGCCCAGTACGACAGCGGCAGCGTGCGGCTGTAGAGCTCGGGCACCTGCCACCAGGAATGCATGACCACGCGGTCGAGCGCGCGCGCCGCGGTGCGCAGGTCGTCGAGGCTGCGCGCCTGCTCCAGCCGGGCGATCAGCGCGTCGACCACCGGGCTGCGAACGCCGCGGGTGTTGCCGCCGCCGGGCGTGACGGCCGATGTCGAGCCGAACAGCTCCTTGAGCGTGCCCGCGCTGGGCAGCGTGAACTGGCCCTCGACGATGGTGATCAGCTCGAAGTCGAAGTTCTCCAGCCGCTGGCGGTAGAGCGCGTAGTCGACCTGGCGCTCGCGCAGCACGATGCCCAGCTTGTCGAGGTTGCGCTTGAAGATCGCGCTCGACGGGTTGGACGAGGGCTCCAGGTACTCGACCTCCAGCGCCTCACCCTTGGCGTTGCGCAGCCGGCCGTCGGCGCCCACCGTCCAGCCGGCCTCGGCCAGCAGGCGGGCGGCGGTCTTCAGGCTGTCGCGCAGGGCCTGCGCATGGTCGGGGCCGCCGCGGCCGGCCGGCACCCGCCAGGGCGGGCCGAAGACGGCTGGCGGCAGCGTGGCGCGGAAGGGCTCCAGCAGTGCCCGCTCGGCGGCCGAGGGCAGGCCGCTGGCGGCGAAGTCGGTGTTGGCGAAGAGGCTTTCCGACGGCTCGTAGACGCGGAAGCGGTTGACCGCCGCGAAGTCCCAGGCCCGCACGATGGCCTCGCGCACGCGGATGTCCTGGAACTTGGGGCTGCGCAGGTTGAACTGCGTGGACTGCAGCATCGAGCCGGTGGCGATCGGAAAGCGCGCCTTGACGATGCGCCCGTCGCGCCACTTCGGCCCCTGGTGGGTGCGCACGAACTGGCTGGCCGAGTACTCGCGCAGGAGGTCGAACTCGCCGGCCTTGAAGGCCTCGCGCCGCACGGCCACGTCCTGGTAGAGCCGGTACTCGATGCGCGCGAAGTTGAAGTGGCCGCGGCGCACCGGCAGATCGCTCGCCCAGTAGGCCGGGTTGCGCTGCAGCGTCAGCCGCGAGGGCATCTCGGCGCGCTCGACCACGTAGGGGCCGCTGCAGATCGGCGGCTCGGTGACCAGGTCCTTGAACGGCTTGCCGGCGCCCCAGCGGCGCGAGACCACCGGCAGCCCGATCGCGTCGAACACCGTCTCGACCTGCCGGCGCCTGAGCGGGATGCGCACCGTGCGCGCGTCCAGCGCCTCGGGCGTGCCCAGGCCTTCGAGCAGCGTGGCATAGCCGGGCGACAGCAGCGGGCCGTGCAGCCGGCGCACGGTGTCGACCACGTCGGCGGCCTCGACCGGCGAGCCGTCGGAAAAGCGCGCCTGCGGCCGCAGCCGCAGCGTGACGGCCGACAGGTCGGGCTCGACCCGCATCGCCTCGGCCAGCAGGCCGTACCAGGCCTCGGGCTCGTCCATCGACGGCGTGGCCAGCGACTCGACCATGAACAGGCTGACGGCCGCCGGCGCCACGCCCTTGAGCGTGAACGGGTTGAGCTTGTCGAAGCTGGTGCGGCGGTCCGGATTCGACAGCCGCAGCACGCCGCCCTTGGGCGCGCGCGGGTGGACGTAGGGGAAGTGGGGGAAGTCCGGGCCGTGGCGCGGCGGCGCGTAGGCCGACAGCGCGTGCACCCACTGGCCGGTGACGATGGGCCAGGCGGAGGCGGGTGGGGTGCCGGCCGGGGCGGCGGGTGGCGCGCTGCCGCTGCCGGACGCCGCGGCGCCCGGGCCGTTCGCCGCGGCACCGGCCGTGCCCGCCGGCGCACCGCTGGCCGCGGCCTGGGCCAGCGCGCCGGCCAGCCCGGTGCCCCACTGCAGCAGGCGGCGCCGGCGCAGGCCGGGTGGCGGCAGGGGGGCGTCGTCGTCGTCGGGCGGAGCGGGTACGGCGGTGGCGGCGTCGCCCGGCGCGGCGGCAGGGTCGGCCGGATCGGACCGGTCGTCCAGGGGGCGCGAGGCGGCGAGGTCGCCCCGGTCAGACCGGAGGGACGGACGGCAGCGGACGGGGCGGCGGCGCATCACGGCCCCGTCAGCCCAACCGGCCCTCGGCCTGCAGCCGCTGCAGCACGGCGGCGATCGAGGGCTGCTCGTTCGAGCCGCAGACCTCGTCGGCGGCCTCACGCACGGCCTGAGGTGCACCGGCCATCGCCACGCCGTGGCCGGCGGCGCGCAGCATCGCGGTGTCGTTGTGGTTGTCGCCGAAGGCCACCACCTGCGCGGCGCTCAGGCCGCGGGTGGCCAGCCAGCGCGCCAGCCCGGTCGACTTGTCATGGCCCGGGCGGCCGACGTCCAGCCGCAGCGGCCCGGTCTGCAGCGTGCCCAGGCCGAGTTCATCGCCGATGCGCGCGGCCAGCGGCGCCACCTCGGCCGGGTCCTGCACGCTGACGGCCATCTTCCAGACCCGCGGCGCCTGCGCCAGCACCGGCGCCAGATCGGCCACCCGGTCGAAGCGCGGTTGCAGCGCCGGCGCCAGCGTGGCCGCCCAGTCCATCACCTCCTGCAGCACCGGCTCGGTGTCCTCGAAGGCGAAGCCCTGGTCGAGGTAGGCCAGCACGTGGTGGCCGGCGCCGCGCAGCAGTGCCAGCAGCGCCAGACGCTGCTCGACCGCCAGCGGATCCCCGTGCAGCGGCCGGTCCTGCGCGTAGTCCTGCAGGTAGATGCCGTTGCAGCAGACGGCCGGCGTGTCCAGCGCCAGCTCGGCATGGAAGGCCTGGGCCGCGCGGTGGTGGCGGCCGGTGACCAGCACCACCTCGATGCCGCGTTCGCGCGCGGCCTGCAGCGCCTGCCGGTTCTCCGGCAGGATGGACATGCGTTCGTCGAGCAGGGTGCCGTCGAGATCGAGGGCGATGGCGCGCAGCGGGGTCATGGCGCGATGCTAGCCCAGCCATCGGACCGGGTGAGGGCGGTGGCGGCGCAGCGCCATCCCCTGTCCACCCGCCGACCGGGGATCGTGTCCGCTGACCTGGGCCGCTAGCATCGCGCACCTCCGCAGTTCCGTCCTCTTCCGACCTCCCATGCGCCTGTCTCCTGCCCTGATCCTGCCGCTGCTCGTCGCGGCCGCCGCCCCTGCCGCCTCCGCGCAGGACCTCCACGTCGGCCTGCAGGCCGGTCGCCTGACCTACAAGGAGGACGGCTTCGACCCCTTCAAGTCCGGTGGCTGGACGCTGAGCCTGGGCACCCGGCTGGCGCCGCAGCTGGCGCTCGAGGCCCGTGTCGGCCGCGGCACCTCGACCGGCCAGGCCGAGGTCATGGGCCTGCCGATGACGATCCGCGTCGACCGCTGGTACGGCGCCTTCCTGCGCGGCTTCGTGCCCGTGGCCGATACCGGGATCAGCGCCTACGGCCTGATCGGCGCCACCCGCGGCAAGATGGCCTACACCGTGATGGGCCAGCCGGATGCCGACACCGACAGCGACGTCAGCTGGGGCATCGGCGCCGAGCTGCCGGTCACCCCGCAGCTGAGCGTCACGCTGGAATGGGCGCGCCTGTTCACCGGCGCCACCTACCGCGTCGACCAGCTGTCCGGCGGCCTGAACTGGAAGTTCTGAGCCCCCCATGGCCGGGCTGCGCCCGGCCCGCCGCCCCCGCGGGGGCCCAGGAAACCTGGGGCGGCCCGGCGTTTCCTTGAGCGCAGCCCGGGGCGGGGACGCCCACCTCGGGGGCGTCGGCGACGGCCTCAGGCCGAGGCCAGGCCGATCACCAGCTCGGCGGTGTAGCCGCTGCTCAGGTCGCCGGTGACGGTGGCCATCTGGCTGGCGTAGCCGTCGCTGAAGACGTTGTCGCTGGCCAGCGTGATGCCGTTGAGCGCGCTCAGGCTGCCGGTGTAGCCGCTGGCCTGGCCGTAGACGGTGCGGCAGACGGCCTCCGGCAGCGCGATCTGCGAGACCAGCGCCCAGTCGCCGGTGCTGCCGGCGTCGGTGGCCGCGCTCAGGCTGCGGTAGACCTCGAAGTGGATGTGCGGCCAGCGGCCGCTGTAGCAGCCGGGGAAGACAGTGGTGAAGCTCAGCGCGCCCGCGCTGTCGCTGACCTGCACGCCGCGCAGGTAGTTCTGGCCGGTCAGGCCCGACGAGTACAGCGAGTACAGGCCGTCGCGGGTGCAATGCCAGATGTAGACGGCGTAGCCCGACAGGTCGGCACAGCTGCTGCCGACGTTGACCAGGCGCAGGTTCAGCGTCAGCGGGATGCCGGCGGCGGTGCCGCTGGCGCTGCCCACGCTGCTGCGGATGTCCTGCCGCACGATGCCCGACAGCGCCAGCGCGTTCAGCGTCTGGTTCGAGGCCCGCGTGCCGTCGGCCGGGTAGGGGCCGTTGGTCTCGGTGGGCTGGGTGCTGCAGCTGCTGACGGTGCCACTGCTGGTGCTGCCACTGCTGCTGCTCCCGCTGCTGCTGTCGGACAGGGCGTCACCGGCCTCGGTGCCGGCGCCGCCGCAGCCGCCGAGCAGACCGGCCAGCCCCAGACCGCCGGCCGTGCTGGCGACGCCCAGCGCCCCGGCCGGCAGCAGGCGCAGCAGTCGGCGGCGATCGGCCCGCGGAGGGCCGCTGGTGGCGCTGGCGGGGCCGGGGTCGGCCGCCGCGCCCGGCGCGTGGACGGCATCGCCGCGCAGGGCGCGCAGCGGGATCAGGTCGTCAGGCAGGTGGCGGCGGCTCATGCGGGGCTCCGGGCAGATGGGCGGCAGATCGTGCCTGATCCAGGCTGCGGCCGTGCTGCGCCTCTGTGTCGCGCATGTTTCCGCTGGCGCAGCTGCCGGTGCGCCAGGTGGGCGTTTCGTGCGCGGGCCGTGCGGGGGGCGTCCGTGGTGCCGTGGGGGGGCACGGCGTGCCGTCACTCTCGGGTTCTCGGGTGCGTGCCGTCGGGGCGCATGTCGCCTGGCGCCAGCCGCCCGGTGGCAGGTGACTGGCGGCCGGCGGTGGGCCCGGGTCGGCGGCTCAGCGCCGCGGGCGGGCGCCGCGGCGCGTGGCGGGTGTGGCCGGCGTGCCGGGCGTGCCGTCAGCGGTCTCGGCCAGCAGCTGTTCGAGCGCGGCCAGCGCATCGACCTGGGCCAGGAACTGCTGCAGGTGTTCGGGCGCACGCTGCTGCAGCGTCTGCAGCGCCTGCAGCACCAGCGCGTGCGAGTTCAGCGGGCCGGCCTTCTGCGGCGCGGCGGCGCGGGCGCGGTCCAGGCGCTGGTCCAGCCGCAGGCGGTCGAAGCGGCGGGCGAAGACCGTGGCGGTGCGCAGCTGTGGTCGGGCCGGCGGGTGGGGCGGCGCGGGGATGCCGGTCGGGGATGCGGCGCCGATCGTGCCGGGCGCGCCGGGTGCGGGCCCGGACGGGAGGCCACCGGGGCCACTGACGCCACCGACACCACCGACACCACCGACGCCACCACCGCCACCATTCGCGCCGAGTGGGTCGCCGATGCGACCGAGGTCGTGGGCGCGAGCGCTGTCGGCCGCCTGGCTGATGAGGCCCCCCGCGCCATCCGCCGGGCCTGCATCGCCGGCGGCGTTCATGTCGCCGCCCGTGCCCTGACGGCCGCGATGGCGGTCTGTCCCGTCGTCCACGCCGCGGTCTGCACCGGCCGTCGCGCTGGGGGATGGTCCGGCGGTCGCGGTGAGGTGAGCGGCGGGCGGCCCGGCGAAGGGGGCGCTGTCTGCGCTGCTGGCGCTGCGGGCGTTGCTGGCACTACTGGCGTTGCTGGCGTTGTTGGCGCTGGTGGCGCCGTCGGCCACGGGAAGGTCGGCCTGCGGCGGGTCCGCCGTCGTCACGTCCAGGCTGCAGCCGTCGTGCATCTGCCGCACCAGGCTGCGCAGGGCCTGCAGGCCGCGGCCCGGCCGCGCGGGTGCCGACCCGGGGGGCGCCCCCGTCTCCGTCCCCGCTCCCGTCCCGGTCCCTGATGCCGACACGGGCGCGGGGGGGGCCACCGACCAGCGCCGGCCCAGCAGCGCCAGCAGCGCCGGATCGTCCGCGGTCGCGGCCTGCAGCCGCCGCGCGCGGGCCGCCTGCAGGGCGTCCAGCCAGGCCGAGGGCGGCCGGGCCTGCGCGGCGTCTGCGAGGTTCGTGACCTCCGTGACGTCCGTGATGTCCGTGACGGGCGGCGCGTCATCCGCGGCGCGGGGGGCCTGGCTCATCGGCTGCTCGGAGCGTCGGTGCGCGGCGCGCCCGGGTCGGCGTCGCCGGGCGTGCGCAGGGTGGCGGCGGTCGCGCCTGCGGACGCGGCCGCGTCCGCGCTTGTGCCTGCGCCCGCACCTGCCCCTGAACCTGCACCTGAACCTGCGGTGCCGCCGCCGGTCTGCCGCGGCACCGGCGCGATCTCGACCCGGCGGTTCAGCGCCCGGCCCTCGGCGCTGTCGTTCGAGGCCACCGGCTGCTGCGGGCCGAAGGCGGCGGTGAACACGCGCTCGGCCGGCAGGCCGGCCTCGATCAGGGTGCGGGTGACGGTCAGCGCGCGCTGGGCCGACAGCTCCCAGTTGTCGGCATAGCTCTGGCCCTGGCGCAGCAGGCGGTCGTCGGTGTAGCCGCTGACCATCAGCAGCTCCTCGCGGCGTGCCAGATAGGCCGCCAGCGGGCCGGCCAGGCTGCGCAGCAGCTCGCGGCCTTCCGGTTGCAGTTCGTGCGAGCCGGAGGCGAACAGCACGCTGCCGTTGATGCCGATGCGCCCGTCGCGCAGCGTCACGCGGCCGCCGGCCAGCGGGCCGGCCAGGGCCTGTTCCAGGCTCTGGCGGCGGGCCTGCTCGGCCTGGCGCAGCTGCTGCTCGGCCTGCAGCCGGCTCGTCAGGTCCAGCTGCGAGGCGATCAGCCAGACCACCAGCAGCACGAAGGCGCCCAGCATGCCGGTCATCAGGTCGCCGAAGACGGCCCAGGGCGCACCGCCGCCGGCATCGGCCGGCTCGGGGCCGTCGGCCAGGGCGTCATCGTCGAATTCGGCGTCGAAGGCCATCGGGTTCGGTCAGGGCGTGGGGGGCGGAAAGGATGGGGCGGGCCGGGCGTCGCCGGTTCAGCCGACCCGCTCGGCCGCCGTGCCGACGCCCTGCTGGCCGATGCGCTGCAGGTCGGCCAGCATGCGCTGCTGCGACAGCAGGCTGAGGTCGATCAGCTCGCGGGCCTGGGCCACGTAGTAGGCCAGCTGCTCGTCGCTGCGGGCCATCGACTGGCCGAGCGCCGACTCGATGCGCTGCAGCTGGCCGCCCAGCTGCTCGTTGCTGCGGGCGTAGTGGGCGACGGCCTGGCCGAAGGCCTCGCCCAGCGTGCCGACCTCGACCGCGCTGCCCTGCAGCCGCAGCGCCAGCTCGCCGAGCTGGCGCGTGGCCTCGCCCAGCTGGTCGGCCTGGCGCTCGCCGAGCGTGGCCAGCGTGCGCGCGGTGCCGTCGATCAGCGCGTCGATGCCGGCGCGCTGCTGGTGGGTGGCGTGCTGCAGGCCGTCGAGCAGGCCGCCGAGCGTCTGCATCAGCGTCTGGCGTTCGGCCAGCAGGGCGTTGTCGTGGGCCAGCGCCTCGCTGCGCTGCTGGCGCAGCTGCTCCATCAGCTCGGTGGCGGCGCGCGGGGCGTCCGTGGCGGCCACCAGCAGGCGCTGCACGTCCTGCAGCAGGGTGCGCGACTGCTGCTCGCCCTGCTCGGCGATGCGGCGGGCGCTGGCCTCCAGGGTCTCGGCGATGGTGCGCTGGCGGGCCAGATCGGCCTCGGTCTGGGCGGCCAGGCGCTGCTGCATCTGGGCCAGCAGCTGTTCGAAGCCGGCGGCCTGGCGCGCGGCCAGCTGCTCCTGCAGCGCCTGGCGGGCCTGGGCGGCGGCGGCCTGCTCGGCCTCGGCCTGCGCGTGCAGGCGGTGCTGGGTCTCGACGCTGTCGCGGACCTGGGCGCCCAGGCTCTCGCGCCAGCCCTCGATCAGGGTCTGCGTGCTCTGCGTCAGGCGGGTGTCCCAGCGCGCGCCGGCCTCGGCCAGTGCGGTGCTGACCTGTGTCGCGCTGTCGGCCATCTGGCCGCTGACGGCCGCGGTCTGCTGCTGCAGGCGGCCGTCGAGGTCATGGCCGAGGGCCTGCAGCGCCTCGACCGACTGCCGCAGCCCCTGGTCGAGGCGGCTGCCGAGCTGCTGCAGCGGCGCATCGACGCGGCCGGCCAGCTGTGCCAGGCCCTGGCCCAGGCCGTCGGTCAGCGCGCCCAGGCGGGTCTCCAGCGTCTGGCCCAGGCCGCCGACGCGCTGCTCCAGCGCCTGCGTCAGCGCCTGCAGCTGACGGCTGACTTCAGCGGTCTGCCGCTCGGCCTGGGTCTGGCCATGGGCCAGCAGTTGTTCGCGCAGCGTGCGGCCGTCGTCGGCCAACGTCTGGCGCTGGGCCTGCAGCGCCTGCTCGTGGGTCTGCAGCAGCTGCGCGGCCTGGGCCTGCAGCGCCTGCACCTGCTGCTGCACGGTGGTCTGCAGCGTGCCGGCCTGGGCCAGCAGGCCGTCGGTCAGGCCGCGGGCTTGCGTGTCCAGCTGCTGCGCCTGGGCGGCGTGCCAGTCCTGCAGGCGCTGGCTCAGGGCCTGTTCGCGCTCGGCCAGCGTCTGCTGCAGCGCCAGGGCCTGTGCCTCGTGCTGGCGGCCCAGGGCCTCGGCCTGGGCGCTGGCGATGCGGTCCTGCTGTTCGGCGCGGGTCTGCAGCGCGGCATCGAGCGTGGCGCCGCGGCTCAGCAGGGTGTCGTGCAGGGTCCGTGACTGCTGTTGCAGCTGGTCGAGCAGGGACTGGCCGTGCTCGCCCAGCTGGCGCTGCAGCTGCTGGCTGTCCTCACCCAGGCGCTGGCCGAGCTGCTGCAGGCGCTCGCCCAGGCCGTGGCCCAGCGTCTCGTGCAGCGTCCGTGCATCGTGGGCCAGTTGCTGCAGGCCGGATTGCAGCAGCGGCTGCAGCCCGGCGCTGGCGGTCTCGGCGCCGCGGGCCACGCCCTCGTGCAGACGGCTGCCCAGCTGCTCGCCCAGCTCGCGCCAGGTCTGCAGGCTGCGGGCCTGGAAGTCGCGCTGGCCGTCGGCCAGGTCGCGGGCCAGCGCCTGCTGCTGGCCGGCCAGTTGCTCGGCCAGCGTCTGCAGCTGCTGGGCCAGCGCCGGCATGGCCTCGGCCTGCTGCTGCAGGGCCTGCCAGGTGCGTTCGCGCTGGCGGCCGCGGTGGTGCGGCGCCAGTGCGCCGGCCAGCGCCTGGTCGACGCGGCCGGCCAGCGCCAGCCGCTCGCGCCGCTGCAGCGCGGCCAGCAGGCCCAGCGCGCCGGAGGCGGCCACACCGGCCACCGAGGTGCCGAAGGCCATGCCCAGGCCCTGCACCGGTGCCGACAGCGCCTGCCGCACCGCCTGCAGATCGGCCGCCGACTGCAGTGCGGCCACCGTGCCGTTCAACGTGGCGACCATGCCGATGAAGGTGCCCAGCATGCCCAGCAGCACCAGCAGGCCGATCAGATAAGGCGTCAGCACAGGGGCCGGCAGCGCCGTGCGCTCACCCTGCAGGCGCAGCCGCAGCGTGCCGCGCCAACGTGCGGGCAGGCCGTCGAGCCAGGTGGCGACATCGGCCGGGGCGGTGTCGGACAGCGCGGCCAGGGCCTGGCCCAGCCCTTGACCGTCGCGCTGGTGGCGCCGCAGTTCCGCACAACCTGCGAGGTAGGCCAGCAGCGTCAGCGCGACCATGGCCAGGGCCAGCGGATGACCGCCGAGATGGCTGGCGGCGACCCACAGCGGGGCCAGCAGTCCGGCGGCGAAGACGATGGGCGGCAGCAGTCGGTTCATCGGGTGGGTGCGGCCGGCGGCAAGGGCCGGTCGGCGCGGGAAGGGGCGGTGCGGGGGGCGTGGGCCGTGGTGGACGGGTGTCCGGCGGCCGGCGCGGGTCCGGCCAGGCCGCCCGCGCGTTCCAGCAGTTCGAGCAGGCCGGCCACCGGCGCCCAGCGCAGCGCCAGCTCGGCCTGCAGCAGGGCCAGCGCCTCGTCAGCCAGCGTGCGCCGCCAGGCCGGCAGGTCGGGCGCCGGGCTCAGGCCGGCCTTGTGCACGGGCAGGGGCGTGGACCCCGAGCCCGGAGCCGCGCCCGGGCCGGCCAGGTGGGCGTTCGCCGCCAGCTGGCGGCTGGCCAGCGCGCGGCCGATCGGACGCCGTGGTGGCAGGCGCGGCAGGGCCGCCAGATCCTGCATCGCGGCGTGGGGGGGCGCCGTGGGGGCCGTGTGCGCCGCGTGTGCCGTGTGTGCCGAGTGAGGGGCAGGGTGGGCGGATGCGGGCCCGGCCGCGGCCGTCGGGATCGACTGGGGCGCGTCTGCTGCCATTCCGCCCGCCATTCCTCTCGCAGGTGTGCCGGCCGTGGCCGGATCGGCGGACCGGGGCGGCACCCCGGCCGGGGTGATGGCCTGTGGGCCCGGGGCCGCCTCGGCCTGGCGCAGCGCATGGAAGCGCTGTTCGAGCAGGCCGATCGCCTGCGCCAGCAGATGGCGTTCGCGTTCACGCAGCGTGTCCTCGAACACCGTGTCCAGCGCGGCCACCGCGGCCAGCGCCGGGTCGATGGCCGGCAGGCGCTGGCGCAGCCGGGCCCGCCAGTCAGCGACGAACTGTTCGAGCCGCCGCTGCTCGGCGGCCAGGTGGCGGCGCAGCGGCGCGAACCCGGCGGCGCTCTGCGTGGTGGGTGCGGCCGTACGGGGGGCGGCATCACCCTCCGCACGCGGCGCGCCGGTGCCCACGCGGCCGCCGGCACGGGCCGGCAAGGGGTCGGTCTGCCAGGTCTCGTCCTGTGCCAGACCGTCGGCCAGGCTGGTGTGCAGCCAGGCCAGCCGGTCGTCGAGCTCGGCGCGCAGCGCGAGGGCCTCGCGCCGGTGCCGCGGGTCCGTGCCGGCGGGCGGCAGGTCCCGGCCTGCCGCCGATGCGGGCGTGCCGCCGGCGCTGCCCGATCCGCCCGATCGGGCGACCGCCCCCGACAGCGCGATCGCGTCGGTCCAGCCCAGCCAGCCCGCCAGGCGCGCGACGACATCGCCGGCCGGCGGGCGCAGCGGCGCCTGCTGCCAGCGTGCGAGCAGCTCGGGCAGGGCGCTGGCCGCGGGCGTGGGGTTCATTCAGGGGGGGTGGACGAGAAAAACCGCGCAGTCTAAGCCAAGCACCGTCCGTACCCGGGCACCGCGACGGTGCCCGGACCGGGCGGCACGAGAGGGCACCGGGGTCCGCAGCGGGAATTCCGTACGCCGACCGACGGAGAGACCCGACCCGTTCTCCCCAATCCTGTGGGTGTGCGGTCCTGCGGGGGCTGGCGCCGCTCCAGCGGCTGCCTAGAGTGCGGCGCAGCGTGGGCGGCCTGCGGGCCGCCACGGTCCTTTTTCGTCCGTTGTCTCCTGCCCTCTCACCGTGTCGGGCCGTGTCGTGCGGTCCGCGGGGCGCCACCAGGGCCCCCGGTCCGCGACCGGTCCGTCCGCTCGATCCCCCGCGAGGAAATCCGCCGATGAACGTCGCCCGTCCGCCCGTGCGCCTGAATCCGCCGACCCAGCTGCACGGCATCACCGACCTGACGGTCCTGGCCGAGCTCAAGCCCGGCCTGATCGACGGCATCTTCGACAGCCGCAGCCATGTCTGGCGGTTGCGCTGCGTGCTGGCCCTGCTCGATGCGGCCCGCCATGCGGCCCGTGAATCCGATGCCTGGCCGGGCCCGCTGCCCGATTTCGTCGCCCGTGTGCGCGACGTGCACTTCTTCCGCTTCGCCATCCTGCCGCGCAGCGCCACCGGCAGCCAGCAGTTCCTGCTCAACGTCACCTTCGACGGCGGGCTGGAGCCCTACATGCGGCTGATCTGGAAGCCGCTGGGTTCGATGCTGGACCTGATGTTCTGCCACACGACGGACTACCCGCTGGCCGCCGCCTGCAGCTACGACGACTACCTGCGCTGGGTGCGCGCCAAGGAGATCCCGAGCCAGTTCTTCTTCGCCGACTCGCCCGGCACCGTGGCCGACCGCGCCTATCTGGAGCGGCTGGAGGCGCTGCAGCGCCGCGACGGCCATCGCCCCGATGCCGATCTGCAGGCCGCGCGCCTGGCCCTGCCGCCGACCGCGCCACCCACGCCGCCGTCGCCGGCCGCGGTGGCGGCCTCGCTGCGCACGCTCAAGGCGCTGTTCGCGCTGCTGCCCTTCTTCGGCCGTGCGCCGGCCCTGGCCGATCCGGTGCCGCTGGACGATGCCAGTGTGCTGTGGCGTTTCGCCCAGGATCTGCTGGCCGATCTGCGCGGCTGGACCGCCCAGGGCCTGTTCCAGCCCGGCGGCCGCCACGATGCGCTCTACCGCAGCGCCGCGCGCGAGCTCGACTGGCTGATGCACCCGACCGCCTGGCAGCGCCCGGCGCGGGCCGACCGCCCGCCGGTGGCCCTGCCGCGGCCCGAGCTGCCGGCCACCCTGTCGCCGCGCGAGGCCTTGCGCGCCCGCGTGCAGACCGGCGTGCTCGACGGCCTGAGCCCGCCGCCCGGCCAGGGCCTGCGCGGCGCCGTCGCGCTGCTGCGCGTGCGCGACGCGGCCCGCGCCCGGCGCTGGCTGGCCGAGGCCACGCTGGGCGAGCGCCCGCGGGTCAGCGACGGGCGCACCGTCGCACTCGGCGGCGGCCGCATCGTCGCCAGCGTGGCGCTGACGCTGCCGGGCCTGCGCGCCCTCGGTTGCGCTGACGGCCTGCTCGACGCGCTGCCGGCCGATTTCCGCCAGGGCATGGCCCAGCGGGCCGGCGTGCTCGGCGATCTGCGGCTCAACCATCCGCAGCAGTGGCAGCGGCCGCTGTCCGGCGCACTGCAGCAGCCGCTGGACCTGGAGCAGGTGCACCTGCTGGTGCAGCTGCGCACCGTCGATCCCGAGACCCGGCCCGACGCCGACCGCAGCGCGCTGCTGCCGTCGCTGCGCCAGTGGCTGGACGCGCACACCGGTGCCGACGACCCCTGGCAGCTGCTGGCCGTCGAGGCCGGCTGGTCGCGCCCGCCGGTGGCCGGCGAGGCCGCGCCGCGCAACCACTTCGGCTTTGCCGACGGCATGAGCCAGCCGCGGCTCGACCCCGCGCCCGGCGCCCAGTTCTGGGACGACGGCGTGCGCCTGGGCGACGTGCTGCTGGGCGCCGTCAACAGCCTGGGCGACGGCCCGCTGGCGCCCGGCCTGTCGCTGCCGCCGCCCAGTGACCCGACCGCCTGGTACGGCGACGGCCGCACGCCGGCCTGGCTGTGCGACGGCAGCTTCCTGGTGCTGCGCAAGCTGCGGCTCTATCCGCAGCGCCTGGACCGTGCGGTCGAGCAGGCGGCACCGCAACTGGCCACCAGCGTGCCCGACGCGGCCGCCGCGCGCGAGCTGGTGCGCGCCAAGCTGATGGGCCGCGACAGCGCCGGCCGGCCGCTGGCCGTGCGGCGCGGGGCCGGCGACAACGACTTCGACTACGCGCAGGACGCCGATGGCGCCCAGTGCCCGTTCGCCTCCCACGTGCGGCGGGCCAACCCGCGCACGCCGAGCGCCGGCGGCATGCCGGTGCCGCGCATCGTGCGCCGGGGCATGAGCTACGGCCCGCTGCAGGCCCACCGCCCGGGCGAGGACGTGGACCGCGGCCTGATGTTCATCGCCTACAACGCCAACCTGGCCGAGCAGTTCGAGACCCTGCAGCGCTGGCTGTCCGGCGGCAATGCCAGCGGCATCAACAGCGCCCAGCCCGACCCCTTCCTGGGCCTGCCGCCGGCCGGCGAGTCCATGGTCCACCGCTTCGTCCATGGCCAGCAGGTGGTGCGGGTCGACGTCGGCACGCAGCCGCTGTCGCGCCTGATGTACGGGCTCTATGCCTTCGTGCCGTCGATCGACACGCTGCGGCGTTTCGAGGTCCTGGTGCGCGACCAGGGCCTGGCGGCCGCGACGGCGCCGACACCGTCGCCGGTGCCGGTGCCGATGCCGTCCACCGCCGTGGCCATGGCACCGGCGACGGGTGGCGTCGCCGATGCCGCAGGCGCCACGTCTGCAGCCGCGTCCGTGGCGGTGGTCGGCGCCACGGGTGCGGGCACCGGCACGGCTGCACCGGCGCCGGACGTGCCGCCCCTGGCCGTCGATCTGCCGGGCCCCGGTGATGCCGACGCCAAGCAGGCCTTCGAGGACGACGAGGGCCGGCGCGAGCGCTGGCAGGCGCTGCGCACCACCCACGGCGGGGTGCAGCGTTTCGGCCGCAACCTGGTCGCCGGTTCGCTGGCGACGGTGCGCGCGGTGCTGGCCGATGGCGGTGCGCGCTACAGCGCCGCCGGCTACGATGCCCGCATGGGCGCGACCGTCGGCCGCTGCCCGTTCGGCCAGGACCATGACACCCCCGGGGCGCCGGCCGCGGGCGGCCATGCCCGGCCCCATGTGCAGCCCTTGAAGACCGCCATCGCCCAGGCCGTCAGCGAGGACCAGGCCTGTGCGACCGGCTTCGCGCTGATGCAGCGGGTGCTGGCCGGGATGGCCGCACGTGGCCTGGCCGCCGGCCCCGGCGTGCCGGTGCGCGTCGATCTGCAGGAGGCCGGGCTGGCGGTGCTCGACGCCCTGCTGCAGCGCTGGTTCGGTGCCGATGGCGTGCGCAGCGAGGCACAGCCGCTGAGCCCGACGCTGATGCCGGTGTTCGACCGCACGGCCGGCGGCCCGGCGCTGCGGCCCGGGCCGCTGCTGTCGATCGCGCGCTACGTGTTCTCGTCCCACCCGTCGGAGGCGGTGCGGGCGGCGGCCCGTGCCGATGGTGGGCCGCTGGCGCGGTCGGTGGCCGAATGGATCACCCGCACGCGCCTGCTCTCATCCCAGGACCTGCCGGCGCCGGTCATGCGGGCGGCCCTGCAGGTGCTCGGCCCGGCCGTGCAGGCCGGCCACATCACCGCCGCCGAGGAGCGCGCGACGGTGGCGGTGATGATCCTGGGCCTGCCGGCGACCTGGCTGGGCAGCTTCGTCAAGGTGCTGCTGGCCTGGATCACCGACCGCCGGCTGTGGGGCCTGCAGCTCGATCTGGCCAGCCGCCAGCCGACGCCGCCGCAGATGCGTGCGCTGCTGCGCGAGCCGCTGCTGCGCACGCTGGTGGCCGACGCGGTGGCCGACGGCATCTGGCGCCAGGCCGTGGCGCCGGGTCCGCTCGGTCCGCAGCAGGTGCAGCCGGGCGACGTGGTCTGGATGGGCCTGGGCTCGGCCTGGGCCGATGCCTCGGCCCAGGGCCAGGCCGATACCGCGCTGGCGCTGGACCTGATCTACGGCGGCCACTGGGACAGCACCGCCGCCGGCCACGCCCCCCATGCCTGCCCGGGCCGCGACATGGCCACCGGCACGCTGATCGGTGCCGTGGCCGCGCTGCTGGCCGCCGGCGAGCTGCGCACGACGCCGAGCGCGACGGTGCTGGAGCTGCTGCCGGCCTGAGCCGGCGTGCGGTGGCCGCCGGGTCCGACGCCGCGGCCGGGCGGCCCGGGCTGTCCGGGCTGTCCGGGCGGCTCGCGTCGGCGGTCCGGCCCGGGGCGTCGATGTGGCCGGTGTGGCCGGCCGTCCTGGGTGACGGTTGGGCTGACGGCCGAGGTGAAGGCTCCCCGGCCTTCAGCCCGCGGCCAGCGGCACCGTGCCGGAGCTGACTGCCGCCAGCCGCTCGCGCAGCGGCTGCAGCTGGGCGCGGCGGCCGGCCATGTCCATCGCGACGAAGCCGGCATCGGCCCGCTCGATGGCGCGGGCGGCGGCCTCGTGCTGGCCGCGGGCCAGGGCGATCTCGGCGGCCAGCACCTCGTTCTCGGCCTGCTCGCGCTGCGAGCCGCGCACGCCGGCCCAGTGGCGGGCGGTGCGCAGCCAGCGCTCGGCCGCGCGCGGATCGCCGTCGTCCAGGTGCAGGCGGGCGACCGCGCGTGAGGCGCCGCTGGCGCCCAGCAGATCGCTGCGCCGGGCGCGGCGCAGGGCCTGGGCCGCATGGTGGCGGGCGCCCTGGCGGTCGCCGAGCTCGCCCAGCGCCTCGGCCAGCCAGCCGTGGTTCAGCGACGAGAACAGCGCGTTGCCGCGCCGCGCCAGCCAGCCCACGGCCTCGCGCAGGTCGTCGAGGGCGCGCGGCTGGCCGCTGTCGCGCCAGCGGGCGAAGCCCAGCACCGCGCGGCCCATCGCCATCAGGTGCACGCTGCGCACGCGCTCGCCCTGGCGCCAGGCCTCGCGGGCATGGTGCATCGCCTCGCGCGGGCGCCCCTGCCAGATCAGCACCGCGCCGTACCAGCCGTGGACCGAGCCGACGACCTCGGGCTGGTCGCAGCCGGTCTGGTGCAGCGCCTCGTCGAAGCAGGCGCTGGCCTGGGCGAAGGCGCCCTGGTCGCCCAGCGCATAGCCCTGGCAGGTCAGCGTGTAGGTCAGGCCGACGGCGGCGCCGGCACCGCTGCGGTGCTGGCGCTTGATCGCCGCGGCCTGGTCCAGCAGCGGCAGCGCCTCGTGGTAGCGCGCGGCCGAGGCCAGCGCCTGGCCCAGCGTGGCGTCGATCTGCACCATCAGCCGTGCGTCCTCGGCCTCGGCGCCCAGCTGGCGCGCCGTGCGCAGCTGGTCGAGCGCCTGCGGGGCCTGGCCGAGCGCATAGTGCATGTAGCCCAGCCAGTAGCGGGTGCGGGCGATGGTGGTCGCATCGCCGCCGGCCTGGGCCAGCTGCAGGCCGCGCTCGAACCGCGGCAGGTCGTCGCCGGAGGGGTCGAACACGCTGGCCAGGCCCAGGCGCTGGGCCACGCCCAGCCAGCGCCGCACGACGCCGGGGGTCGGCCCCAGGCGGTCGAGCGAGCCCAGCGCCGCCAGGTACTGCGACTTGGCGCGGTCCAGCACCGAGGCCTGCAGCGCGCGGTCGCCGGCCATCTCGGCATAGGCGGCGGCCTGCTGCGATTCGCCGCCGGCCTCGAAGTGGTAGGCCAGGGCCTCGCAGGCATCGGTGCCCATGGTGCCGAGCTCGGACTGCGCGACCAGCGCGCGTGCGGCCATCAGGTGCAGGCGCATGCGCTCCTGCAGGCCCACGCCCTCGTAGACGGCGTCGCGGGTCAGGCCGTGCTTGAAGCGCAGCGTGCCGGCCTGTTCGCCCGGGTAGATCAGGTCGGCGTCGGCGAGCGCGCGCACCAGCGGCTCGTCGACCGAGCAGCCGGTGACCCGCTCGAACAGCCAGGCCGGCATCGTGTGGCCGAGCACGGCCGCGCTGCGCACCAGATCGAGCTGGGCCTTGGGCAGGCGGGCCACGCGGGCGGCGATCAGGCCGTGCAGCCAGGCCTCGCCGCCGCGCACCTTGACCACCGGCTGCACCTGGGCATCGTGCTGGGCGCGGTGGCACAGCTCCTCCAGGTAGAGCGGATTGCCGCCGGCGTAGGCGCAGATCTCGGCGATCAGCAGCGGATCGGCCTGCGGCAGGGTGCGCTTGACGGTGCGCTCGGCCTCGCTCTCGGCCAGGGGTTCGAGGGACAGCAGCTGCACCGCGCTCGGCAGCGGCAGCTCGTCGGCGCCGGCCGCGCGTGCCGACAGCAGCAGCAGCAGCGGGGCCTCGGCCTCGGTCAGCGCGGCCAGCACGGTGTGCGAGCCGTCGTCGGCCCACTGCCAGTCGTCGATGAAGATGGCCAGCGGACGCTGGCGCGCCATCGCGGTGAACAGGCTGACGAAGCCCTGGTGCACCGCCTGCGGTGACGGCGGCGGGCCCCGCAGCTCCAGCGGCAGTTTCAGGGCCAGCGTGTGGGCGAGGAAGCCGACCGGCGCCTGCCAGCCCGGCGCCAGCCGGTCGAGCTGGGCCTGGGCGTGCTGCAGCAGGTACTCGGCGCTGGCGCCGGCGGGCGGCGCGACCAGTGTGCGCAGCAGCTGCAGGAAGGGCTGCAGCGGCTCGGCACCGCGGTGGCTGTCGCAGTAGGCGCGCAGCACGGTGATGCCGGCATCGGCGGTGCTGCGGTCCAGGAAATGGTGCGCCAGCCGGGTCTTGCCCAGCCCGGCCGGCCCGACCAGGGCCAGCGCGCGCACCGCGCCCTGGGTGGCGGCGTCCAGCGCATCGCCCAGGGTGTTGATCAGCGCGGCGCGGCCGACGAAGGGCGTCTGGCCGCGCCGGGCGGCGGCTTCGTAGCGGCTGTGGGTCGAGGTGCGGGCCAGCACCGACAGCGCCTCGACCGCCGTCGGCGCGCCCTTGAGCTGCAGCGTGCGGCGCGAGCCGATGACGAAGCGGCCGCTGTCCGGCCCCAGGGTCTCGGCGCTGATCAGCAGCTCGTCGGCCTGGGCCGTCGCGGCCAGCCGGGCGGCGACATTGGGTGCGATGCCCGAGAGCTCCAGCCGGCCGCGCACGATGTCGCCCTCGCCGACCAGCACCATGCCGGCATGGATGCCGCTGTGCAGGCTCAGCGGGCCGTGGCGCCGCACCGCGGCATCGACGGCCAGGCTGCGCACGGTGGCGTGCAGCTCCAGCGCAGCCTCGGTCGCGCGGCGGCCGTCGTCCTCCATCGGCTCGGGGTAGCCGAAGACCGCCAGCATGCCGTCGCCCTGGATGCGCACCACATAGCCGCCGTGGCGTGCGACCACCGTCCAGTAGGCGTGCGACAGCTGGGCCAGCAGGGCGGCGTAGTGCTCGGCCTCCAGCAGCGAGGACAGACGGGTGGAATCCGTCAGGTCCGAGAACAGCATGGTCACGAAGCAGCGCTGCGGCCGCTCGGGCGGTGGCGGCGGGGCGGCGGAGGCGTCGGGGGGCAGGTGGTCGGCCATCGGACTATGGTTCGGGAGCGGGGCGGCGCCTGTCAAGGCGTGCTGCGGTGCGGCAGCGCTGCCGCATGCCTCCGATTGTCGATGGCCGTCGCCGTGGTGGTCTGCCGCCTCGCGTTCTGCCGCTGCGGCCGCACCGCACGGCCTTCGTGCATGTGACTGCACCGACATGGTGCAATCGAACGCACCGTGATCGTGCGACGGCGGGCGGTCACGGGGGCGTCACCGGCGCCGCCCTCAAGGTGGGCTCGGCGCATCCGATTCGCACCATATTGGGCATCCATCTTGCTTGATTGGTGCACGAACAGGCCGGGTCGGTGCGTGGCGCACCGGTCTGGCGCAGATCAAGAACCCCCCGAGGAGTCTTCTCATGGATCCGATCCAGCAGGGCAGCCATGTCCTGTTCATCCTGTTGGGCGCCATCATGGTGCTCGCCATGCACGCCGGCTTCGCCTTCCTGGAGCTGGGCACGGTGCGGCAGAAGAACCAGGTCAACGCCCTGGTCAAGATCCTGGTCGATTTCGCGATCTCGACCGTCGTCTACTTCTTCGTCGGCTATGCGGTGGCCTACGGCACCGGCTTCATGGTCGGCGCCGACGTGCTGGCGCAGAAGAACGGCTACGAGCTGGTCAAGTTCTTCTTCCTGCTGACCTTCGCGGCGGCGATCCCGGCCATCGTCTCCGGCGGCATCGCCGAGCGTGCGCGCTTCGGCCCGCAGCTGATGGCCACCGCCGTCATCGTCGGCCTGGTCTATCCGCTGTCCGAGGGCGTGGCCTGGAACCAGCGCTTCGGCGTCCAGGCCTGGCTGAAGGCGAGCACCGGCGCCGAGTTCCACGACTTCGCCGGCTCGGTGGTCGTGCATGCGGTCGGTGGCTGGATCGGTCTGGCCGCGGTGCTGCTGCTGGGCGCGCGGGCCAACCGCTACCGCAAGGACGGCGGCGTCAGCGCCCATCCGCCCAGCAGCATTCCCTTCCTGGCGCTGGGCGCCTGGATCCTGGCCGTGGGCTGGTTCGGCTTCAACGTGATGAGCGCGCAGACGCTGGACAAGGTCTCGGGCCTGGTCGCCGTCAACTCGCTGATGGCGATGGTCGGCGGCACGCTGGTGGCCGTCTGGATGGGCCGCAACGACCCGGGCTTCGCCTACAACGGCCCGCTGGCCGGGCTGGTGGCGGTGTGCGCGGGCTCGGACCTGATGCATCCGGCCGGCGCGCTGGTGGTCGGCGGCGTGGCCGGCGCGATCTTCGTGCTGTTCTTCACCTGGACGCAGAACCGCTGGAAGATCGACGACGTGCTCGGCGTGTGGCCGTTGCACGGCCTGTGCGGTGCCTGGGGCGGCATCGCCTGCGGCATCTTCGGCCAGCCGATGCTCGGCGGCCTGGGCGGCGTCAGCCTGCCGGCGCAGGTGATCGGCACCGTGGCCGGCGTGGCCTGGGCCTTCGGCGGCGGGCTGGCGGTCTACGGCACGATCAAGGCCGTGACCGGCCTGCGCCTGAGCCAGGAAGAGGAGTTCGACGGCGCCGACCTGTCGATCCACCGCATCTCGGCGACGCCGGACCGCGAATCGCACTGGTGATCCCGGGGCCGGCGCACGGTGCGCCGGCTTGAAACGCCACCGGGCCCGTGCGGGCCCGGTGGTGGCGACCGCCGGTGCCTCGGTGCACCGTGCGGTCCGCGGCTCAGGCCGCTTCGACCCGCTCAGCGGCGGCGGCGCAGCGCGGCGCCGATGACCACCAGGCCACCCAGCAGCAGCGCGTTGGTCGCGGGCTCGGGCACGGCGCTGGCCAGGCTGGCGCCGGCCACGTTCAGACCGGCCAGGCCGTTCGAGGACGTGCCGGAAAAGGCGACGAACTCCGAGGCGGGCATGCCGTACTGGAAGCCGAACCAGCCGGTCGCTTCCGGCGCCAGACCCATGCCGGAGCCGCCGACCGCGCCGCTGGGCAGACCATCGATGCCGAGCTCGCCCGTCCAGTAGACGAAGGCCGCGTGCTCATCGGTGCCGAACAGCGTGGCGAAGCTGCCGGCGCCCGACAGGCTGGCGGTGCTGTTCCAGGTCGCCTCGCTGACCCAGGCCGCGTGCCAGCCGAAGGTCTCCGACCAGGCCCAGCTGTCGGCGCCGGCCGTGGTGCTGATGGCGACCGCGGTCAGCTCCTGTGCCGAGCCGTTGGAGACCGTGTAGATCACGTTGCCGAAGGAGGCGCATTCCTCGATGCTCACGCCGGAGCTCGATGCCATCGTGGTACAGCTCGGCAGGGCGACCACCGCATGGGCGGCGGGGCTCAGGGTGGTGGCGGCCAGCAGCGTGAGTGCCGGCAGGTTCAGCAGGTGTCGCATCGAAGATGTCTCCCTCGTGTCTGGAGTGCGTGTGCGAGGGATGCTAGGTGAGCCGGCCGGATGGCCGCTCCCCCCTGGACGCGGGGAGCGGCCATCCCGGTGGGGTCCGGCCGATGGACAAGGCGCAAAGTGAGCGTGCACTCGGCCGTCTGCCGTCTGCCGTCTGCCGTCTGCCGTCTGCCGTCTGCCGTCGACCGTTCGCGGCGGGCCGCGCGCTGGCCGCGCTCAGCGTGGGGCGCCCCGCCGGCTGCGCATCTGCCGCACCATCGCGGCGAAGAACTTGTCCGCGAAGTCGTCGCCTCGGATCAGCTGTTGGGTCAGGTCGGCGCAGCGCTGGCTGATGGCGTGCGGCAGGGCCACGTTGTCGCCCGGGATCGCACCGGCGGCGAGCTGGATCTCGGCCGCGCGCTGCACCGTCCACAGCAGGAAGAAGGTGCGCGGGATGTCGATCTCGCCGACGGCGATGCCGTGGTTGCGCAGCACCAGCACGTGCTTGTCCTGCCCCAGGCTGGCCAGCATGCGCGGCTTCTCGTCGGCGAACAGCGTGATGCCCTCGAAGGCGTGGTAGGCCACGCGGCCGGTCAGCTGGGCGCCGTAGAAGTCGTCGTGGCCGAAGCCGGCGCGCTTGAGCGCGATCGCCGACACCGCGGTGGTGTGGGTGTGGATCACGCAGTGGATGTCCTCGCGTGCGGCGTGGATGGCGCCGTGCAGCGCGAAGCCGGCCGGGTTGCCGTCCCAGGGCGAGGGCTCGACCTTGCGGCCGTCGACGTCGACCTTGATCAGGTTCTCCGGCGTCACCTCGTCGTAGTTCAGGCCGAAGGGGTTGACCAGGTAGTGGTCGGTGCCGGGCAGGCGGGCCGAGATGTGGTTGAAGATGGTCTCGGTCCAGCCGAAGAAATCGACCAGGTGGTAGCAGTCGGCCAGTTGCTGGCGCAGCGCCCATTCGTCTTGCGCGATGTGCGGCGGCCGGGCGGTGGTGGGGGTGGCGAGGTCCATGGTGCGGGGGGGCGGGCGGAGGTGGATCGGGGGGGCGACGGTGCGGGCCGGCCGCGGGGTCAGGTCGCCGGGCAGGCCGCGGCGCGCTGCTCGGCATGCCAGCGGGTCTGCAGCAGCAGGCGGCGGGTGGCCGGCACCGGCAGGCCGTAGCGCTCGGCCAGCTCGACGACGGCGTCGCCGATGGCCGCCAGCTCCAGCGGCCGGCCGCGCTCGACGTCCTGCAGCATCGAGGTGCGGAACTCGCCCATGCCGGCGCCCAGGCGGACGAACTCGATGGGGTCGATCTCCAGCCGCGCGCCGTAGGCCGCGGCCGTCAGCATCACCTCGTGCATGACGGCATGCACGGTGTCGAGCAGCGCCGGCTCGCTGTAGATGCGGCGCAGCGTGGCGCCGGTGAGCACCGACAGCGGGTTGCTGGTGAGGTTGGCGATCAGCTTGGTCCAGAGCTTGTCGCGCAGCCGGGGCAGGGCGCGGCAGCCGATGCCGGCGCCCTGCAGCCAGCCGCAGACGCGCTGCAGCCGTGCGCTGGGCCCGTCGGCCGGCGGATGGGCGGTGGTGTCGGGCTCGCCCAGCATCAGCAGATGTGGTGTCTGGCTGCGCAGGCGGCCGGGGCCGTCGGACTCGGCGGTGACGAAGACGACGGCGCCCAGCACGCGGTCCATCGGCAGTGTGCGCAGCAGCGCGCCCTCGGGATCGACCGCGCGCACCGGCTGGCCGTCGAAGCGCCCGCCGTGGCCGTGGAAGTACCAGAAGGGCACGCCGTTGACCAACGGCAGCACCAGGGTGTGCGGCGCGATGGCGGGCGCGGCCGCGGCCACCAGACCGGCCAGATCCTGCGACTTGCTGGCCAGCAGCAGCAGATCGGGCGCCCGGGCCTCGGCGGCGCTGGCGATCACGCGCAGCGGGGCGGTGTCGGCGAGGGCGGGGTGGGCCGCTGTGCCGTCCATCGCCGCGGCCGGCACCTGCCAGTGGCCATCCAGATCGTCCAGCCGCAGGCCGTCGGCGCGCAGCGCGGCCAGCGTGCGGCCACGGGCCAGCAGATCGACCCGCGCGCCGGCGGCGGCCAGCCGCGCGGCCAGCGTGCCGCCGATGGCGCCGGCACCGGCCACCAGCACCGTGGGCAGGGCACAGGTGGATTCAGTCATCGGCGCTGTACCCGGTGGCCTTGACGATCGGTCCCCAACGCTTGAGATCGGCGGATACGCGCTGGGCGAAGGCCGGCTGCGGCTGGCTCATGCGGTCCAGGCCCAGCTTGTCGAGCAGGGCCGCGACGTCGGGCATGGCGGCCACGGCCTGCACCTGCTCGGCCAGCGCGGCGACGGTGGCCGGCGGCGTGCCGGCCTTCAGCCAGGTCGCGTAATAGACCTGGGCGACGACGTCCTTGTGGCCGGCCTCGGCGAAGGACGGCACATCCGGCAGCCGCGCGTAGCGGCCCGGCGTGCTGACGCCCAGACAGCGCAGGCGGCCGCTGGCCAGGTGCGGCAGGGCCAGGCTCATCGAGGTCATGGTCGAGGCGATCTGGCCGCCGACCACGTCCTGCACCGCCGCCGCGCCGCCGCGGTGCGGCACGTGCAGCAGATCGGTGCCGGAGGCATGGGCCAGCTGCGCGCCGACGAAATGCATCGTGGTGCCGGCCGCCGCCGTGGTGTAGGCGGCCTGCTTCGGGTTGGCCTTGCACCAGGCCAGGAAGTCGGCCAGCGTGCGCACGCCGGCCGGCACCATCGGCCCGACGCACAGGCCCACCGGCTCGCTGGCCAGCGGCACCAGCGGCAGGATGTCGGCGGCCGTGTCATAGGCCAGGCGCGGGAAGACGTGCGGATAGATCGTCAGGATCGGGTCGGCCGAGACCATCACGGTGTGGCCGTCGGCCGCCGCGTTCTTCAGCTCGACCACGCCCAGACGGCCGCCGGCGCCGGGCTTGTTCTCGACGATGACGGGCTCGCCGCGGCGCGTCTGCAGGGCGGGCTGCAGCGCCCGGGCCAGCACGTCGGCGGTGCCGCCGGGCGGAAAGCCGACCAGCAGGCGCAGCGTGCCGGGGCGGGCGGTCTGGGCCGTCGCTGGTGCGCACAGGCCGGTGGCGGCCAGCGCGCCAGCGCCGGCCAGCAGCTGTCGTCGGGTCAGGATGGACATGGCGGGGACTCCGGACGGGGGTGGGATGCGGGCGGGCGCAGGCGCGCTCAGCCCACCGCGTGGTAGCGGCGGTTGAACCAGGTCAGCGCGCTGGCGTCGGCGGTGGCGCCGGGGTGGCGCACCTCGTCGAGCGTGACGATGAAGATGCTGTGGCTGCCCACCTCGTGGCTGGCGGTGATGCGGCCGGCCAGCTGGGCCAGCGCGCCGTCCAGGCCCGGGGCGCCGCCGGCCAGCGGCTGCCAGGGCGTGCGGGCGAAGCGCGCGTCCATCGACACCGTGCGGTCGGCGTACAGCGCGGAGACCTCCTGCTGCGCGGCGGCCAGCACGTTGACGCACAGCACGCCGTTGCGCTGGAAGTGGCCATGGGCCCAGCTCGCGCGGTTCATGCAGACCAGCACCGTGGGCGGGCTGTCGCTGACGCTGGTCACCGCCGTGGCGGTGAAGCCGGCCAGGCCGGCCGGGCCGTCGGTGGTGATCACGTTGACGGCGCCGGCCAGCAGCGCGAGGCCCTGGCGGAAGGTGTCGACCGGGACCGCGGCCGTGGGTGCGGCGGTGTCGAGGGTGGGGCTCATCGGGGACTCCGGTGGGGTGTGCTCAGAGGTCGAGCACCAGGCGCGGGCCGGCGCTGCGCGAGCAGCAGACCAGGATCTGGTCGTTGGCCGCGCGCTCCTCGTCGGTGAGGAAGGCGTCGCGGTGCTCGGGCGTGCCGTCGATGACCTCGCAGGCGCAGGTGCCGCACACGCCCTCCTGGCAGGAGACCGGCACGCGGATGCCGATGCGCGCGAGCGCGGCCAGCGGCGTCTCGTCGGCGGCCACGGTCACCGTCTTGCCGCTGCGCCGGGCGACCAGCTCGAAGGCGCGGTCGCCGCCGGCCGGCACCGGCTGGGCCGGGGCCTGGAAGTACTCGCGGTGCAGCTCGGCCGGGGCCAGACCGGCCTCGCGCGCCTGCGCCAGCACCGCGTCCATGAAGCCGGCCGGGCCGCAGACATAGACGTGGCGGCCGGCCGGCGCGGCGCGCAGCACGGCCAGCGCATCGAGCTTCTGCGCCGCGGGGCCGTCGTCGGCATGCACGCGCACCCGGTCGGCCCAGGGCGCGGTGGCCAGCTCGGCCAGGAAGGCGGCCTGGGCCGTGCCGCGCACCGCGTAGTGCAGTGCGAAGGGTCGGCCGGCCGCGTGCAGCGCCCAGGCCATCGCGATCATCGGCGTGATGCCGATGCCGCCGCCGATCAGCACATGGTGCGTGGCCTCCTCGGCCAGCGGGAAGTGGTTGCGCGGCGCGCTGATGCGCAGCGCGGTGCCCGGCAGCAGCCGCGCGTGCACGGCCTGCGAGCCGCCGCGGCTGGCGGCATCCTTCAGCACGCCCAGGCGGTAGGCGCCCGTGCGCGTCGGATCACCGCACAGCGAGTAGGCGCGCACCAGGTCCGGGCCCAGGTGCAGGTCGATGTGGGCGCCGGCGCTCCAGGCCGGCAGCGGGGCGCCGTCGGCGCGTTCGAGTTCGAGCACGGCCACGGCCGCACCCTGGATCTGGCGCTGGCGGACGACGACGTCGAGCAGGGGGGAGGTCATCGGCGGGTGCTCCTGAATCATGAGGTTGGGTAGGGTGTGGCGCTGCCGTGGCCGGCCGCGCTCAGCGCATGTAGAGCCCGCCGTTGACGTCCCAGGCCGCGCCGGTGACGAAGCCGGCCCCGGCATCCAGCAGCAGCGCCACCATCCGGGCGACGAAGCGCGGATCGCCGAGCCGCTGCACCGGGATGGTCTGGACGATCTGCGCCAGGCGCTCGGCCGGCACCATCGCGTGCACCGAGGGCAGGTCCATCGGGCCCGGGGCCACCGCGTTGACGGTGACGCCGCGCGGGCCCAGCTCGCGGGCAAAGATCTTGGTCAGCGCCAGGATGCCGGCCTTGGACGAGGCGTAGTGCGCGCCGGAGGCGGTGCCGCCGTTCTGGCCGGCCAGCGAGGCGAGGTTGACGATGCGGCCCGATCCGGCCGCGGCCATCGCCGCACCGAACACCTGGCAGCCCAGCAGGCAGCCGCGCAGATTGACATCCAGCACGCGGCTGAACTCCTCCGGGGCGATGTCCATCACTTTCGTCGGCAGGGTCAGTGCGGCGTTGTTGACCAGCGCCTGTGGCACCGCGCCCCAGGCCGCCTGCACGGCGGCCAGCGCCGCTTCGAAATCGGCCTTGTGCAGCACGTCGAGGGCCAGCGGCAGCAGGCGGTCGGCGTGTGCCGGCGTCTCGGCGCACAGCGCGGCCACGGCCTCGGCGGCCAGGGCCGGGCTGCGGTCGGTCAGCGCCACGCGCCAGCCTTGCGCCAGCAGCTCGGTGGCGATGACGCGGCCCAGGCCGGCGGCCGCGCCGGTGATGACGGCGATCGGGGCGGTGCTCATGCGGGCCTCCGGGCTCAGAGGATGAAGCCGATGCCGGCCAGGGCGTCGGTCGAGTTCAGCAGGCGCAGCACCTTGCGCTCGATGCGCCAGCTCTGGCCGTTGGGCACCAGCGTCCAGCTGACGTCGGCCGTGTAGTGGTGGAAGCCGGTCTTGCGGAACTCGCGCAGGTCCTGCGCGCCGCGCACGGTCAGCGTGCTGCCGTCGTCGGCCACGATGCGCAGACGCGAGACGCTGCGCACGGTGCGCGCCATCGGCTGGGTGGAGACGGATTCGCCGCTGGTCAGCCGCGTGACGCGGGCCAGGCGCATCGCCGCGTCGTCGTGCGCGTAGTTCAGCGTGTTGGCGAAGTCGGTGGTGTCGGGGTCGATCGGCACGATGTAGGTGCCGCCGGGCGACCACAGGTCCAGCCAGGCGGCGTACTCGCCGTGGTCGAGCATGTCGGCCTCGGCCCAGAGGAAGGCGGTGACGCTGGAGAGCTGTTGCAGGTTCATGGTGAGGGGTCTCGGAGGCGGTGCACGGGGCGGTGACGGGGGACGGTGACGGGGAGGGCCGTGGCCGCTCAGGTCGCCGTCATCAGCGCCTTCCACTGCTGGTAGGCCGCGCGCATGCCGGTCTCGGCGCTGACGTCGCTGGCGCGGCCGTCCTCGGTCAGACGCTCGCCGGGCAGGCCGCGGTTGACCAGGATCCACAGATCACGCCCGGCCTTGGCGCCTTGCTGCACGCGCTCCCAGGCCTCGGAGTCATCGGGCGTGCCGAAGCCCATCGGGCCCTGGAAGTGCTCGTGCAGGCGCAGCCGGGCCTGGTTGGCCACGGCCGGGCCGCCGTCCATCACGATGGCCGCGTGGTGGATCTCGGTCTCGGTGACCGACACCGGCTGCAGCACACGGAAGAAGGCCATCGAGCAGGCCACGTTGGGGAACAGGTTGAGGTTGAAGCCGGTGCCGCCGACGGCGCGCACCAGACGCCGCACCTGCGTCTCCTCGTGGCCCTCGTCGCGCAGGGCCTGGGCCAGCTCGGCGAAGCGTTCGGGGATCGGCGCGTCCAGGTTCTCGTCGAGATCGACCAGCTGCGGGATCATCACCATCACGCTGTGGCCGTGGCCCAGGTCCTCCACGTAGCCGGGGCCCTTGACGAAGTCGAAGACCTCCTTGGTCTGCTCGTCGATCGAGCTCAGGAAGCTCTTGTGGACCAGTGGGAAGTGGTAGGCGTCGGTGGTGTTCTCCAGCTGGATCTTCCAGTTGCCGGGGAAGCGGAAGCGGTGCTCGCCGGCCACCTTGACCGGGTAGCCGCCGGCCTGCTTCATGAACAGGTCGATCCACTTCTTCGCCGGGCCCAGCCAGTCGACCAGCGGCTCCAGGTCGTCGCGGAAGGTGGCGAAGACCATGCCGTTGTAGGTCTCCACCCGCAGGCTCAGCAGCGGGAACTCGCCCTTGTCCAGGCAGTCGCCATAACTTTCCGGATGCGGCACCGAGCGCAGCTGGCCGTCGAGCGCGTAGGCCCAGCCGTGGTACGGGCAGACGAAGCTGGCGGTCTTGCCCTTCTTGTGCTCGCAGACGGTGGCCGCGCGGTGGCGGCAGCGGTTGAGCAGCACGTGGATCTGGCGCTTGCGGTCGCGCGTGACGATCACCGGCTCCATGCCCACCCAGTGGGTCTTGAAGCTGCCGGGCTCGGGCAGCTCGCTCTCGTGGGCGACCCAGACCCAGCAGTTGCGGAAGATCTTGTCCATCTCGGCATCGAAGATGGCCGGGTCGGTGTAGAGCGAGGTGTGGACGCGGTCGGCGCGCACCAGCTCGCCGTAGCGGGCGGCGTCGTCGGCCGGGCGGTGCAGATGGATCGGGGCGGTGGGGGCGTTCATGGCGGGGCGGGAGGCTGTCGGGGTGGGGATGCGGTCGTGATCGGGCCGTGAGGGGCCTGTGTTCAGCGGTCAGGCACCGGCAGCGGTGCGGCGGCATGCCAGGTGCTGACCGGGCGGCTCAGCAGGTTCTCGGTCTCGAAGCGGGCGATGCGCCAGCGGCCGTCGGCGCCGCGCCGCAGGCGCAGCGTCAGCTCGGCGGCGTTCAGGTGGGCGCCACCGGCGCTGAAGGTCGAGGTCTGCACCATCTGCCAGTGCGCGTCGGCGGCGTCGGCATCGGCCGCATCGGGCGTGATGCGCTCGTTGCAGAGAAAGTGGGCGTTGAAGGCGAAATGAGGGGCCCGCGGGGCTTCGTCGGCCGGGCGCAGCTCGCCGGGCAGGCTGCCGCGGTAGCGGCCGAGCATGGCGACGATGGCGGCGCGGCCCTGGTGGCCGCCGAAGCGCTCGCCGTAGCGCGCGCCCTTGCCGGCCCACACCGCGTCGTCGGTGAAGCAGTCGCCGAGCGCGTCCATCGGCGTGTCGGCGTCGAGCCGGTCGCACAGCGCCATGTAGCGCAGCACGCAGGCGCGGATGGCCTCGGCGTCGTCGACGGCGCGCAGGCGCTGCTCGGCCGCCTGCAGCCGCGCGTCGAGCGCGTCGAGGCGCTGCTGCAGCGCGGACCCGGACAGCGCCGCGGACCCCGGCGTGTGCATCGACATGTGCATCGACGTGGACATGGCGTGGCCTCCTGCGGTGCTGTGCCGGTCTCAGGCCGCCGCGGCCGGTGCGGGCGCCGTGGCCAGCAGATCCGGCGGCACCACCAGCTCGCGGCCCATGCGGGCCTCGATGCGCGCGTACTTCCACAGCTTGAACGGGCCGGCGCCGACGACCGTGGTGCGGAACAGGTTGCAGGCCGCGTGCACGGTGGCCTGGTCGGGCACGTCGGCCAGCACGTAGCAGGTCCACGGCCAGCCGGTGCTGGGGCCGACCATGCTCTGGTCGTCGTCGATGTTGCCCAGCACCGTCACGCCGGGCAGGGCGGCGATGCCGTTCATCATGCGGCCGAAGGCCAGCCACACGTCCTTGGCCTCCTCCGGCGTGGCGTCGAAGAAGTTCTGGTTGATGCCGATGCAGAACAGGGTGCGGATGGGCATGGATGCTCCTGGGATGCGGGGTCAGGCGGGATCAGAGGAAGCCAGGCAGAGGCGGCAGGCCGAAGGCCATCGCGCCGGCGTTCTGGTAGGTGATGTCGCCCATGAAGGCGTGCTGGGTCAGCACCTGGGCATCGCGCACCTGCTGCGAGATCGGGCTGGCGTGGTAGACGCCGCTCATGCCGGTCTGCAGCTGGATCGCGCGCGCCACCTCGGCGCCGGTGCGTGCGGCATGGGTCGAGGACAGGCGCAGCAGCCGCGTCTGCTCGGCGCTGATCTGCTCGGCACCGGTCTGCAGCGTGGCCCAGGCCGCGTCGATCGCGTCATAGAAGAAGGCACGGGCGGCGCGCAGCTGGGCCTCGGCGCGGGCCAGCTCGATCTGCACCAGCGGCCGGTCGGCCAGGCGCGGCGCGCCGGTGACGGACGGCCGGTCCAGCGCCAGGCGCTTGAGCTCCTCGATCGCGCCGCGGGCGATGCCCAGGCCGACCACCGACAGCACCTGGGTGGCGAAGCTCAGCGTCGGGTAGCGGAAGGTGGCCTCGTCGCGCTGGGCGCGGCTGCCGCGCACGAAGGTGTGGTCCTCGGCGACGAACTGGCGCTCGACCACCAGGTCGTGGCTGCCGGTGCCCACCAGGCCGGTGACGTCCCAGGCGCGTTCGATGTGCACCTGGGCGCGCGGCAGCACGGCCATGCGCGGCAGCGAGGGCCGGGCGGCCGGCCCTTCGGCCGAGGCCGGTGGATCGACCGGTGCGATGCCCACGCCCAGCACATCGGCGCCCAGGCAGCCGCTGGACCATTCCCAGCGCCCGCTGACCTCGAAGCCACCGTCCACGCGCGGTGCGCGCTGCGGCGGGAAGATGCCGCCGGCGAACACCAGGTCCGGGCCGTCGGCATACAGCCGGGCCAGCGTGGCCGGCGGCAGCGCGGCCAGATAGGTCACGCCCATGCCGAAGCTGGCGACCCAGCCGGCCGAGCCATCGGCCTGCGCGACGCGCTCGACCATCTCGCAGAAGGCGCGCGGGCCCAGGCCGTCACCGCCGAGCGCGGCCGGCACCAGCGCGCGGTAGACGCCCAGGCGCTTGAAGGCGGCGATCACGTCGGGCGCGATCTGGTGGGCGGCGGTGAACTCCTGGCGGCGGGCGCGGATGTCGGCCAGCAGGGCCTGCCAGTCGGCGCCGTCGAGATCGGCGATGGTGGTGCGGGATGCCGGGGCCTGGGGGGGGACGGCCGTGGCTGTGGTTGTGGCCGTGGCGGCCAGAGCCTGTGTGCTGACGGCCGACATGGGCGGCTCGGTCGCGGGTCGGCGCTCGGGGGCGGGCCGTTCGGCCAGGGGATCGGCCAGGGTGTCGGGCAGGGCGCTCATGGGCAGGTCCGGGGCGGGGTGTCGGGGGCGCGGCGAGGGCGGGTGGCGCGCTGCGGGCGGAGGTGGGGCGGGATGAACGTGGGGGGCGGTTGGGCCCGGTGGATCGGGCGGGTCGTGACGGCGCCGGGCCGTACCGGGCCGGACCGTGACGGGCTGCCCTGGCTCAGCCGGTGGCCGGGCACGGCCGTGTGCGCAAGCCCAGCTCGGCCGCCAGGCGGCGGCCGATCGCGCACAGCGTCTCGTCATCGCCGAGGCGGCCGACCAGTTGCAGGCCGACCGGCAGGCCGTCGGCATCGTCCAGCGGCAGCGTCAGGGCCGGATGGCCGCTCAGGTTGAAGGGCCGCACGCTGCGCGTCATCGCCACGGCGGCCTGGGTGTCGGCGGCTTCGCTCACGCGCGGCGGCGGCACCACCAGCGTGGGCAGCATCAGCACGTCGCAGGTCCGCAGCGCGGCATCGACCTGGGCGCGGAAGGCCGTGCGCACGGCTTCGGCCCGCTCGCGGTCGGTGTCGGTGGTGGCGGCCGCGCGGCGCAGGCGCGCGGCCACGTCGGCGCCGATGCGCCCACCTTCCAGCAGCGGAGAGAGCGCAGGCCAGTTCTCGTGGTTGATCACCACCAGACCGGCGTCATACGCGGCCTCGAACAGCGGCAGACGCAGGCGTTCGACGGTGTGGCCGAGGGCGCCGGCCGCGTCGGCCACCTGCCGCAGCGCGGCTTCGGCGGCGGCCGGTGCATCGATGTCGAGCCAGCCCAGGCGCAGCGTGGCGGGCAGCGTCGGCAAATTGCCGAAATCAGGGGCCAGCGCCTGCATCGCGCGCACCAGAGCGTCCATGTCGACGGCCAGCGGGCCGACGCAGTCCAGGCTGCTGTCGGCCGGCATCACGCCGGCCCGGCTGACGCGGCCGAAGCCGGGCTTCAGGCCGAACACGCCGCAGCAGGCCGCCGGCGTGCGGATGGAGCCGCCGGTGTCGGTGCCGATGGCCACCGGCACCCGGCCGCGGGCCACGGCCACCGCCGAGCCGCTGGACGAGCCGCCGGGCACGCGGTCCGGCCAGCGCGGGTTCAGCGGCGTGCCCAGGTGGTGGTTGATGCCGGTGGTGCCGTAGGCCAGTTCGTGCAGCGCGGTCTTGCCCGTCAGGTGCCAGCCGGCGTCCAGCAGCCGCTGCACGACCGCCGCATGACGCGGCGCCGCAGCGGCGCCGTCCAGCGCCGGGCTGCCGGCCCGGGTGGGCGTGCCGGCGACGTCGATCGTGTCCTTGACCATCACGGCCGGGCCGTCGGCGGGGCCCAGGTCCAGCGGCAGGACGACGGTGTCGGTGGGGTGGCTCATCCAATGATCCAGGTCGGCGGCGGGGTGCCGGAAGGGGCTTGTGTTGGCGCAAACGATAGACGATCAAAACGTGAAGAGTCAACTAAAAAGTCCGAGCGCTGAGGCCGGTCAAATCCGGTGCAACCCCGATGTAATTGCGCCACTTTCTGGCGCAGCATGCACCGACTTGGCCCAGATCAAGCGGAAATTCCGCGATCGAGCGGACGACGCCCTCGCGGCAGCACAGGCGTTCCGCGTCCTCGGTGTACATGACGATTCACGCAATGAAAACGTGAAGTGGCATGCAATCTGCAGAGTGACGGCCAGCCCCGCCCGCTTCCCTTCCCACGCCGATCCACCGCCGGCCGCCGCGCCGGCCCGTGCCCCAGGAGTCCTGCCCATGAGCCGTTCGTTCCCGTCCGCCCCGCGTGCCCTGTCCGCCGTCGCCCGCGCATCCGCCGTGGCCCTGCTGGCCTGCGCTGCGCTGGCCGCCCAGGCCCAGATCAAGATCGGTGTGGTGTCCTCGTCCACCGGCCCGATCGCGTTGGTGGGCATCCCGCAGAAGAACACCGTGCCGCTGCTGCCGACCCAGGTCGCCGGCCAGACGGTGCAGTACATCGCGCTGGACGACGCCAGCGACCCGACGGCCTCGGTGGCCGCCGTCAAGAAGCTGATCACCGAGGAGAAGGTCGACGCCCTCATCGGGCCCAGCGGCTCGCCCAACGCGATGGGCGTGATCCCCTTCGTGGCCGAGGCCGGCGTGCCGATGTTCGCCCCGGTGGGCACGGCCGCCGTCGTGCTGCCGATGGACGAGAAGAAGAAGTGGGTCTTCAAGACCACGCAGAACGACGACCTGATCGCCCGTGCGCTGGTGCAGCACATGGCCGGCGCCAAGGTGCGCACCGTGGGCTTCATCGGCACCGCCGATGCCTATGGCGACAACTGGCTGAAGGTGTTCACCGCGCTGGCCGAGAAGGCCGGCCTGAAGGTGGTGGCCGCCGAGCGCTTCGCGCGCCAGGACACCTCGCTGACGGCCCAGGGCCTGAAGGTGCTGTCGGCCGCACCGGACGCGGTGCTGATCGCCGCGCCCGGCAGCTCCTCGGTGCTGCCGCAGACCACGCTGGTCGACCAGGGTTTCCGTGGCCGCTTCTACCAGACGCATGGCGCGGCGCTGCCGGACTTCCTCAAGCTCGGCGGCCGCAAGGTCGAGGGCACCATCCTGGCCGCCAGCGCGATGCTGGTGCTCGACCAGGTGGCCGACAGCCATCCGACGAAGAAGATCGCCGCGCAGTACGTGGCGGCCTACGAGAAGCTCAACGGCAGCAAGCCGGCCACCTTCGGGGCCAACGTCTATGACGCGGGGCTGATGCTGCAGGCGGCGATCCCGCAGGCGCTCAAGACGGCCAAGCCCGGCACGCCGGCCTTCCGCAGCGCGCTGCGTGACGCCATCGAGCAGATCAGGGAGCTGCCGGCCACCCAGGGCGTCTACACGCTGAGCCCGGCCGACCACAGCGGCTTCGACGACCGGGGCCGTGAGCTGATCACGGTGAAGAACGGCCAGTGGGCGCTGCTGAAGTGAGCCGGCGATGAATGCGCAGATCGCACTCCTGCTCGGGCAGGACGGGCTGACCAGCGGCGCCGTCTACGCGCTGCTGGCGCTGTCCATCGTGCTGGTGTTCACCGTCACCCGGGTGCTGCTGGTGCCGCAGGGCGAGTTCGTCACCTTCGGTGCGCTGGGCATGGCCGCGATGCAGGCCGGCACGCCGCTGCGCCTGGCCTGGCTGCTGCTGGGCGTGGCCGTGCTGCGGCTGGCCTTGCGCGTGGCCGCCGTGCTGCGCGCCGGCCGTGCGGCGGCGCCGGGCGCGGTGGCGCCGCTGGGCTGGGGCGATCTGGCCGCGCCGGCCTGGGCGGTGGCGCTGCTGGTGGCCAGCCAGGCGCTGCCGCTGCAGCGCCTGCCCCAGGTGCTGCAGGTGGCGCTGGTGCTGGCGCTGGTGGTGCCGCTCGGCCCCTGGCTCTACGACCTGTGCTTCCGCCCGATCGCCTCGGCCCATGCGCTGGTGCTGCTGATCGTCTCGATCGCGCTGCACGTGGTGCTGGTGGGCCTGGCGCTGCTGATGTTCGGTGCCGAGGGCGCGCGCACCCAGCCCTTCACCGACACCGCGCTGGAATGGGGCGTGGTGCGTCTGCAGGCGCAGACGCTGTGGGTGGTCGGCGTCACGCTGGCCCTGATCGTCGGGCTGTGGCTGCTGTTCGAGCGCACGCTGGTGGGCAAGGCGCTGCGCGCCACCGCCGTCAGCCGCCTGGGCGCCCAGTTGATGGGCATCTCGCCGACGGGGGCCGGGCGCCTGAGCTTCGCGCTGGCGGCGGCCATCGGCGCGCTGTCGGGCGTGCTGATCGCGCCGGTCACCACGCTGTACTACGACTCGGGCTTCCTGATCAGCCTCAAGGGCTTCGTCGGCGCCGTCGTCGGCGGGCTGGTGAGCTTTCCGCTGGGCGCCGCCGGTGCGCTCGGCGTGGGCCTGATCGAATCGTTCTCGACCTTCTGGGCCAGTGCCTACAAGGAGGTCATCGTCTTCACCCTGATCCTGCCGGTGCTGCTGTGGCGGTCGCTGGCCGCGGGTCATGCCGATGAGGAGCACGCCTGATGGCTGCCTCGCCCGTCGTCGCGGTGGCTGCGGCCGCCGTCCCGGTCCCGGTCCCGCCTGTCGCCACGGCCGAGCCGCCGCGCATGGACCTGCCCGATCCGCACGCCCTGGCGCGCCGGCTGCGCTGGCTGCCCTGGGCCGCCGGTGCGGCGCTGCTCGCGCTGTTGCCGCTGCTGCCGGCCTTCCAGATCACGCTGCTCAACCACATCGGCGTGTATGCGCTGGCCGCGCTCGGCCTGGTGCTGCTGACCGGCGTGGCCGGCATGACCAGCTTCGGCCAGGCCGCCTTCGTCGGCCTCGGCGCCTACACCGGGGCCTGGCTGTCGCTGGGGGCGCCCGGCGGGCCGGCCTGGCTGGCGCCGCTGGCCGGCTCGCCCTGGCTGGCGCTGCTCGTCGCCCTCGGCCTGACGCTGGTGGTGGCGCTGCTGCTGGGGGCGCTGACGCTCAAGCTCAGCGGCCACTTCCTGCCATTGGGCACGCTGTGCTGGGGGCTGGCGCTGTTCGCGGCCTTCGGCACCTCGGAGGCGCTGGGCGCGCACAGCGGGCTGTCGGGCCTGCCGGCGCTGCAGCTCGGCCCCTGGACGCTGGACAGCCCGGCGGCCACCGGCCGGCTGATCCTGGTGGTGCTGGCGCTGGCGCTGTGGGCCGTGCACCAGCTGCTGGACTCGCGCTCGGGCCGTGCGCTGCGCGCGCTCAACGGCGGCCAGTCCATGGCCGCGTCGATGGGCGTGCCGGTGCTGGCCACCAAGATGAGGGCCTTCGTGCTGGCCGCGCTGCTGGCGGCGATCGCCGGCTGGCTCTACGCGTTCGAGCAGCGCTTCGTCAGCCCCGCGCCGTTCAGCCTGGGCGCCGGCATCGACCTGCTGTTCATGGTGCTGATCGGCGGGGTGGGCCACCTCTGGGGTGCGCTGGCCGGTGCCGTGCTGGTGACGCTGGCGCGCGACCTGCTGCAGGACTGGCTGCCCGCGCTGCTGGGCTCGACCGGCAACTACGAGGCCATCGTCTTCGGCACGCTGGTGGTGCTGCTGATGCACAAGGCGCCGCAGGGCCTGTGGGGCTGGCTGGCCCACCGCTGGCCGGTGCTGGGCGGCGCCGGCCGCGTGCCGGCCGACCGCGCGGCCGAGGCCGCCGGCCGCACGCCGGCCGCGCTGCCCCGCCGTGCGCTGCCGGCGCGCGGCGAGCAGGTGCTCGACGTGAGGGGCATCACGCGCCGCTTCGGCGGTCTGGTGGCCAACAAGGACATCAGCTTCACGCTGCAGGCCGGCGAGATCCTGGCCGTCATCGGCCCCAACGGCGCGGGCAAGAGCACGCTGTTCAACCAGCTCTCGGGCGTGGACACGCCGACCGCGGGCGAGGTGCGCTTTCTCGGCCGCTCCACCCGCGGCTGGGGCCCGGCGCGGGTGGCCGCGGCCGGCCTGGCGCGCACCTTCCAGCACGTCAAGCTGCTGCCGACGATGAGCGTGCTCGACAACGTCGCCCTCGGCGCCCATCTGCGCGGCCGTGCCGGCCTGCTGCGCCACGCCCTGCGCCTGGACCGCGCGGAGGAGGCCCGTCTGCTGGCCGAGGCCCGGCGCCAGCTGCAGCGCGTGGGCCTGGGCGATCTGGCCGACCGGCCGGCCGGCAGCCTGGCCCTCGGCCAGCAGCGCCTGCTGGAGATCGCCCGCGCGCTGTGCGCCGACCCGGCCGTGCTGCTGCTCGACGAGCCCGCCGCCGGCCTGCGCCTGAAGGAGAAGCAGGCGCTGGCCGCGCTGCTGCGCCAGCTGCGCGACGAGGGCCTGGCCGTGCTGCTGGTCGAGCACGACATGGACTTCCTGATGACGCTGGCCGACCGGGTCGTCGTCATCGTCTTCGGCGAGAAGCTGACCGAAGGCCGCCCGGCCGAGGTCCAGCGCCACCCCGGCGTGCTCGAGGCCTACCTCGGCGCCGATGTCTGAACCCCGGAGCCTGCCGACCATGAATGCATCCCCGCCTGCCGCTCCCGATGTCCGCGCGCCAGCGCCGTCCGCACCGCAGCAGCCCGTGGCGCCGCTGCTGCAGGTGCGCGGCCTGCGCGTGGGCTACGGCCGCGTCGAGGCGCTCGGCGGCGTCGATCTGGACGTGTCCGCCGGCCGCATCGTCACCGTCATCGGCCCGAACGGCGCCGGCAAGAGCACGCTGCTGAACGCGCTGATGGGCGCGCTCGACGCCCGCGCCGGCCGCATCACCTTCGACGGCCAGGACCTGACCCGCGCCAGCGTCGAGCAGCGGGTCGAGGCCGGCCTGGCCCTGGTGCCCGAGACCCGCGCGCTGTTCGCCACCATGAGCGTGCTGGACAACCTGCGCCTGGGCGGCTGGCGCCAGCGCGGCCAGGGCGCGGCCGCGCGCCGGCGCGCGCTCGACGAGGTGTACGCGCTGTTCCCGCGCCTGGCCGAACGCCGCGACCAGGCCGCCGGCACCCTGTCCGGCGGCGAGCGCCAGATGCTGGCCCTCGGCCGCGCGCTGATGGGCGCACCGCGCCTGCTGATGCTCGACGAGCCCAGCCTGGGCCTGGCGCCGCTGATCGTGCGCGACATCTTCCGCATCGTCGCCACGCTGCGCGAGCGGGGCGTGGCCGTGCTGCTGGTCGAGCAGAACGCGCGCGCCGCGCTGCGCGTGGCCGACCATGGCCATGTGCTGGAGCTGGGCCAAGTGGCGCTGCACGGACCGGCCGCCGAGCTGCAGGGTCATCCGCAGGTGGTGGCGGCCTACCTCGGCCAGGGCCACAGCCACCAGGACCGGATGATGGCCTGAGCGGCGGGGCCGCGGACTGCGGATCTGCCGCAAGGTCCACGCAGGACGCGCGGCTTAAGATCCTGCTCACGTCCCGGTGCTGCCGGCCCGCGTGACCCACCGCATCCGCCCCCGTCTGTCTGTCCCCCGTCCGCCGTGAGCCGCCACGACCCCTCCAGTCCCGATTTCGTCCGCGAGGAGTTCCCGTTCTACTGGCTGGCGCGGCTCTACGGCGTCTACTCCATGCAGATGGAGCAGGCGCTCAAGCCGATCGGCCTGGACATCCCGATCTGGCGCACGCTGCTGATCCTGCAGCAGCAGGGCGAGGCCGCCAGCATGTCCGAGATCGCGCTGCACGCGATCGCCAAGCTGTCGACCGTGACCAAGCTGGTCTACCGCATGAAGGCCGAGGGTCTGGTCGAGACCGCCACGGCCGAGCACGACGCCCGCGTGACGATGGTGCGTCTGGCCGAGCCCGGCCGTGAGGCCATCGAACGCGGCCAGCTGGCCACCCGCCACATCTTCCAGCGCAGTTTCGACGGCCTGACCCCGGCCCAGATCCGCAAGCTCAACGAGACCCTGCACCAGATGCTGGACAACCTGTCGCCGCGGCATGCGGATCTGGCGGCGGGGCGGGGCGGGGTGGGTGGGGTGTCGTCGGCTGATGGCGAGACGCCGTCCTGAGCCATGAGCCGAGCAGGGCACGGGGGGGCGACGGGACGCCTGTGCGGTCGGGCGGTGAGGGGGGAGAAGGCGTCGGGGCGTTCGGGGTGGGTGCGGCGTGTTTGGCACGACCGCGCCGGGACGGGGCGACCCCTTTTGCTCCGTGTCCCCCGGGCCTTCGGCCCTCCTCCTTGACCTGCGCAAAAGGGGTCACCCCATCCCGGCGCTTGGAGGCCGTTGGAGGCCGTCGGCGGTCGTTGGCGGCCGTGGGCTTCTGGCGTCAGGGGCCGGGGCGCCACCTCCGGTGCGCGCGGGGACATGGCGTCGTCGACGCGTCACCGTGCGTTGCATGGCGGCCCTGCGCCTTCATCGTGCTGCGGTCGGGCATCACGATGGAAGGCAGGGCCCGCCTTGCATCAGTGGCGGAAGTGGCGGGTGCCGGTCAGCACCATGGCGATGCCACGCTCGTCGGCGGCGGCGATCACCTCGTCGTCGCGCATCGAGCCACCCGGGTGGATGACGCAGGTGGCCCCCGCGTCCACCACCACGTCCAGGCCGTCACGGAACGGGAAGAAGGCGTCGCTCGCCACGGCCGTGCCCGACAGGCTCAGGCCGGCGGCCTGGGCCTTGATGCTGGCGATGCGGGCCGAGTCCAGGCGGCTCATCTGGCCGGCACCGACGCCGAAGGTCATGCCGTCCTTGCAGAAGACGATGGCGTTGCTCTTGACGAAGCGCGCCACGGTCCAGGCGAACTTCAGGTCTTCCAGCTGCTGCGCGGTGGGCTGCAGCTTGGTGACGACCTTCAGCTCGCCGACGATGTCGAGGTTGTCGGCCGACTGCAGCAGCATGCCGCCGCCCACGCGCTTGAAGTCCAGTGCGTTGACGGCCTTGCTGACGGGCACTTCCAGCAGGCGCACGTTGACCTTGCTGGCATAAGCGGCGCGGGCGGCCGGGGTGACCACCGGGGCGATCGCCACTTCGACGAAGTGCTTGTTGGCGTTGATCTTCTCGACCACGTCGGCGTCGAGCGGGCGGTTGAAGGCGATGATGCCGCCGAAGGCCGAGGTCGGGTCGGTCTTGAGCGCCTTCTCGTAGGCTTCCAGCAGGGTCGCACCGACGGCCACGCCGCAGGGGTTGGCGTGCTTGACGATCACGCAGGCCGGGGCGTCGAAGGCCTTCACGCATTCCCACGCGGCGTCCGCGTCGGCGATGTTGTTGAAGGACAGTTCCTTGCCCTGGATCTGGGTCCAGCCCGACAGCAGGCCGGCGGCCGGGGCGGCTTCCTTGTAGAAGGCGGCCGACTGGTGCGGGTTCTCGCCGTAGCGCATGCCCTGCACCTTGTGCAGCTGCAGGTTGAAGACGGCGGGGTATTCCTCGCGCTTCGGGACTTCGGCGGTCTTCTCTTCGGAGCCGGCTTCGAGGGCGGTCAGGTAGTTGCTGATCATGCCGTCGTAGGCGGCGGTGTGCGAGAACACCTTCTTGGCCAGCATGAACTTGGTGGCGCGGGTCAGGCTGCTGCCCTTGGACGCGGCCAGCTCGGCCAGCACCTGCGGGTAGTCGGTGGGGTCGATCACGACGCCCACGTCCTGCCAGTTCTTGGCGGCGGCGCGCAGCATGGCGGGGCCGCCGATGTCGATGTTCTCGATCGCGTCCTCGAACGTGCAGTCGGCCTTGGCCGTGGCCTGGGCGAACGGGTAGAGGTTGATGATCAGCAGGTCGATCGTGTCGATGCCGTGCTCTTTCAGCGCGGCCATGTGCTCGGGCACGTCGCGGCGGGCCAGCAGGCCGCCGTGCACGCGCGGGTGCAGGGTCTTGACGCGGCCGTCGAGCATCTCGGGGAAGCCGGTGATCTCCGACACCTCGGTGACGGGCAGGCCGGCTTGCGCCAGCAGCTTGGCGGTGCCGCCGGTCGACAGCAGCTGGATGCCGTGGCCGTGCAGGGCCTGGGCGAATTCGACGATGCCGGTCTTGTCGGAGACCGAGAGCAGGGCGGTGGTCATGGTGGCGTACGCGTTGGAAAAGGGGGGAGAAGGCGAAACGGGGGCGGTGGCCGCGGCCGGCGCCGGTGCGGCGCCAGCGGACGCGGCGCTGACGGGTGGGGCAGGCCGCGGGTGCGGCGGGCGGGTCAGTCCGCCAGCTTGTGGTCCAGCAGCTTGCGGCGCAGGGTGTTGCGGTTGATGCCCAGCCACTCGGCGGCCCGGCTCTGGTTGCCGTCGGCCTGCTGCAGCACCACCTGCAGCATCGGTTTCTCGACGGCGCTGATGATCATGGCGTGCACCTGGGACGGTTCGGTGCCGTCCAGGTCGCGGAAGTACTGCTCCAGGCTTTCACGGATGCAGTCCTCGATGTTCTTCTGGCTCATGCGGGGAGGAGGTCGTCGGTTCGGGGCACCGTCGCGGGGCGGCCGGCCCCGGCCGGTGCGGGATCGGTGTGCGTGTGGCCGGTGGGCGGCGCGCTGTCGGCATCCAGGCCCAGCGGCAGCTGCGGATGGCGGTCGGCCAGTTCGGCGAACCAGGTGCGCAGTTCGGTGCGCTGGGTCCGCGCGTCGTCGACGGCGTTCAGGCGCTGGCGCAGCGTCTCGCCACCGGGCAGTTCCTTCAGCGCCCAGCCGATGTGCTTGCGTGCGCTGCGCACGCCGCGCGGCTCGCCGTAGAACGCGTGGTGTTCCTGCAGGTGCTCGTCCAGCCACTGCGCGACCTGGGCGGTGGCCGGCGGCGGGCGCAGCGCGCCGGTGTCCAGGAAGTGGGCGACGTCGCCGTACAGCCAGGGCCGGCCCATGCCGGCGCGGCCGATCATCACCGCGTCGGCGCCGGTCTCGCGCAGCACCCGCTGCGCCTTGTGCGGGCTGTCGATGTCGCCGTTGGCGATCACCGGGATGCGCAGCGCGGCCTTGACGGCGGCGATCGTCGCGTACTCGGCCTGGCCGGTGTAGCCCTGTTCGCGGGTGCGGCCGTGGATCGTCAGGGCGGCGATGCCGGCGGCCTCGGCCGCGCGGGCCAGGCGCAGCGCGTTGCGTTCCTCGGCGCACCAGCCGGTGCGCATCTTCAGCGTCACCGGCACGCCGTGCGGCGCGCAGGCGGCCACCACCGCCTCGACGATGGCGATGGCCAGCGGCTCGTCGCGCATCAGGGCCGAGCCGGCCCAGACGTTGCACACCTTCTTGGCCGGGCAGCCCATGTTGATGTCGATGATCTGCGCGCCGTGGGCGATGTTGTGGCGCGCGGACTCGGCCATCTGCGCCGGCTCGGTGCCGGCGATCTGCACGGCGATCGGGCCCGGCTCGCCGCTGTGGTCGGCGCGCAGCGTGCTCTTGGCCGTGTGCCAGAGCTCGGGCTTGGCGCTGATCATCTCGCTGACGGCGTGCCCAGCCCCCAGCCGGCGGCAGAGCTTGCGGAACGGGCGGTCCGTGACCCCGGCCATCGGGGCGACGACGAGCCGGTTCGGCAGCGCGTACGGGCCGATGTGCATGGTGGGTGGGGGTCAGCGGTTGCTGAAAAAAAGGGCAACAGTATAGCGGCGGGCGTTGCGGGTTCTGCCGGATCGGCGGCCGGCGGGCGGCCGGTCGATCGCCGGGCGCGCCCTATGATCGGTCGATGGAAGCTGGTCTGACCGCGCTGCTGCACCAGGTGCTGGCGGCCTTCTCGCTGCCGCAGGTGGGGTTGCCGGCGATCTTCGTCATCGCCCTGGTCTCGGCCACCTTGCTGCCGCTGGGCTCGGAGCCGGCGGTCTATGCCTATGTCCACCTGGAGCCGGCGATGTTCTGGCCGGCGGTGCTGGTGGCCACCGCCGGCAACACGGCGGGCGGGGCCATCAGCTGGTGGATGGGCTGGGGTGCCGAGCGGGCGGTCGAGCGTCTGGGCCATCGCGCGCCGCAGGCCCGCGCGCTCGACTGGCTGCGCCGCTTCGGGCCGCGGGCCTGTCTGCTGTCGTGGCTGCCGGTGGTCGGTGATCCGCTGTGCGCGGTCGCGGGCTGGCTGCGGCTGCCGTTCTGGCCCTGTCTGGGCTGGATGGCCCTGGGCAAGCTGCTGCGCTACACGCTGATGACGGCGGCGCTGGTGCATCTGTTTCCGGCCGGCGCGGTGGGCTGAGGTCGGCCGGCTGTCCCGATGCGTCGGCGACGGTGCCGACCGCGACCCGCGTGCGGTCACCCGGGTGTGACATCGCTCCCTATCTCGCTCTTTTGGGGGGGGATCGTCCGGCCACGGACTTTGCAGAATGGTCCCCACAACATCCGATACAGGGATACCGTGAACCGTCCGTCCGAGTCCGCCGCCACGGCCCAGGCCCAGCCCTCCATCGCCGAGGCGCCCGCCGCGGCCACCGAGGGTTATGCGCAGCTGGTGCGTCACCACCGGCGCCTGCACCACCTCGAGCACCTGCAGTCCATCACCTGGTGGGATCAGGCCGTGCACATGCCCGCCGGCGGCGCCACCGCCCGCGCCGAGGCGCTGGCCGAGCTGGCCGAGCTGATGCACGGGATGCGCACCGACCCGGCCGTGCGCGTCTGGCTCGAACAGGCCCACGACGAGACGCTGCAGCCCGACCAGCACGCCAACCTGCGCGAGATGGCCCGTGAGTGGCGCGGTGCCAACGGCCTGCCGGCCGAGCTGGTCAGCCGCCAGCAACTGGCCACCGCCGCCTGCGAGCACGCCTGGCGGCGTCTGCGCCCGGCCAATGACTGGGACGGCTTCGTGCCGCTGTTCCGCGAGGTGGTGGCCTGCGCCCGCGAGCAGGCCCGGCTGCTGTCGGCCCAGACCGGCCTCAGCCCCTACGACGCGCTGCTCGACCGCCACGAGCCGGGCATGACCAGCGAGCGCCTGACCCAGCTGTTCGCCGACATCCCCGACTGGCTGCCCGGCCTGATCCGCCAGGCGCGCGCGCGCCAGCAGGCCCTGCCGCCGCTGCCGCTGCGCGGGCCCTTCGACACCGGTGCCCAGCGCGCGCTGTGCCTGCGCGTGATGGGCCGGCTGGGCTTCGACTTCGACGGCGGGCGCATCGACGTCAGCGCCCATCCGTTCTGCGGCGGCGTGCCGCAGGACATCCGCATGACCACCCGCTACACCGAGGCCGATTTCCTCGGCAGCCTGCTGGGCGCGGTGCACGAGTGCGGCCACGGCCGCTACGAGCAGAACCTGCCGCGCGACTGGATCGACCAGCCGCTGGCGCGCGCCCGCTCGATGGGCATCCACGAGAGCCAGAGCCTGGCCTTCGAGATGCAGCTGGGCCGCCACCCGGCCTTCATCGCCGCCATCGGCCCCTGGGTCCGCGAGGCCTTCGGCGACGGGCCGGCGCTGACCGACGCCAACCTGCGCCGGCTGATGACCCAGGTCGAGCCCGGCCGCATCCGCGTCGATGCCGACGAGCTGACCTACGCCCCGCACGTGCTGCTGCGCTGGCGCATCGAGCGCCCCTTGATCGAGGGCGAGATCGAGGTCGAGGACATCCCCGCGCTGTGGGACGCCGGCATGGCCGAGCTGCTGGGCCTGGACACCCGCGGCGACTTCAAGGACGGCCCGCTGCAGGACGTGCACTGGCCCGAGGGCCTGTTCGGCTACTTCCCCTGCTACACGCTGGGCGCGATGTACGCCGCACAGTGGATGGCCGCGCTGCGCGCCGCGGTGCCCGATCTGGACGACCGCTTCGCCCGCGGCGACTTCTCCGCCTTCTTCGACTGGATGCGCCACCACGTCTGGCAGCAGGGCAGCCGCTGGCCGACCGACGAACTGGCCCGCCGCGCCAGCGGCACGCCGCTGGACCCGTCGCACTGGCGCCGCCACCTGGAGCAGCGCTACCTGCACGATCCCTGGTGATCCCCGGCCGGCCGCGCTGATCCGCGGCTGGCGTGACACGCGCAACCGCTATCCTCGCGGCCCATGTACGAGGCCCATTTCCGGCTGCAGCGGCCCCCGTTCTCGATCGCCCCCGACCCGCGTGCGCTCTACCTGAGCGAGCCCCACCGCGAGGCGCTGGCCCACCTGGGCTGGGGCCTGCGCGGCGGCAGCGGCGGCATCGTGCTGCTGACCGGCGAGATCGGCGCGGGCAAGACCACGCTGTGCCGCTGCCTGCTCGAACAGGCGCCGACCCGCTGCCGCATCGCCTACATCTACAACCCGCGGCTGTCGGTGCGCGAGCTGCTGCAGGCCGTCTGCGAGGAGTTCGGCCTGCAGGTCGAGGCCGGTGGCGATGGCCTGAAGGGCCCGATCGACACCCTGAACCGCTTCCTGCTGGACGGCCATGCCGCCGGCCAGCAGGCCGTGCTGGTGATCGACGAGGCGCAGAACCTGTCGATCGACCTGCTGGAGCAGCTGCGCCTGCTGACCAATCTCGAGACCTCGGAGCGCAAGCTGCTGCAGATCGTGCTGGTCGGCCAGCCCGAGCTGCGGCAGATGGTGGCCCGGCCCGAGCTGGCGCAACTGGCCCAGCGCATCGTCGCCCGCTGCCATCTGGGCGCGCTCGACGAGCGCCAGACCCTGGCCTACGTCGCCCACCGGATGACGGTGGCCGGCGCCAGCGGGCCGCTGCCCTTCGACGCGCCGGCGCTGCGCCTGGTGCACCGCCTCAGCGCCGGCCTGCCACGGCGCATCAACCTGCTGTGCGACCGGGCGCTGCTGGGGGCCTGGGCGCATGGCCGGGCGGTCGTCGATGCCGAGGTCGTGCGGCGGGCGGCGGCCGAGGTGATCGGCGATCCGGCGCCGGCCGCCGGCCTGCGCCTGTCGCCGCTGCGGGCGGCCCGGGGGCTGGGTCTGGGCCTGGGGCCGGCGCCGGGTGCGGGTCCGGGTCCGGCGGGCGGCGTCGATCTGGATCTGGGAGACGGTGCGCCGCCGGGGCCGGACGGCGCGGGCGTCGCCGGGGGGGCGGGCGCTGCGAGCCCCGGCATCGGCGGCCGCCGGCCGGCCTGGGCGGCGGGTCTGGCCGGCGGGTTCGCCGGGACCTTGTGCGGCGGTGCGCTGTTGCTGGCCGCGCTGTCCTGGTGGACGGGCGGGGCCTGGCCACCGCGTGGCGGTGCCACGGTGGGCGGCGGTGGTGGTGGGGCGGGAGCCGTGGCCGGTGTGGCGGGTCCGGCCGGCGTGGCGACGCCTCCTGCCGCCGCGACCGCCCTGTCGTCCCCGGCCGACGCGGCCGGGACGGCGGCCGCTGCGGGAGCCGTGGGTGCCACGGCCACCGCGGCCCGTGCTGCCGCGGCCGCCGCCGACACCGCCGCCGACACCACCGCCGACACCACCGCCGTCACCACGGCCACCGGGCCGGACGCACCGGCCAGCCCGCCGCCGGCGTCGTCCGCCTCGGGCATCGTCGGCGCGATGCCGGCTTCGGCGCTGTGGGGGGCTCCGGCTGCCAGCGCGGCCCCCCTCCGGTCGTCGCCGACCGCCACGACCCGTCCCTGAGCCATGTCCTACATCCTCGATGCCTTGCGCCGTGCCGATGCCGAGCGCGCCCGGGCCCAGGGTCTGGCGCCGGGGCTGCACACCCAGGCCAGCGCCTTGCCGGTGGTGCTGGCACCCACGGCGCGACCGCGCTGGCCGCTGCTGCTGGGGGCGGCCTTGGGCGGTGGCCTGCTGGTGGCGCTGGCCGTCGTGTTCGCCGGCGGGTCCGGCCCGTGGCGGGACGGCCCGGCGGCTGCCGAGGGGCGCCCGATGCTGGCCGTCGCGCCGGGGCCGTCGCCGGACGTGGTGCGGCAGCCGGCAGCCGATGGTCTGATGTCACCGGCGCCATCGCGATCGCCATCCAACCCGACCCCGCCCCCCACCGCTCGCACGCAGGACGCACCGCCAGTCGACGGCCCCGCGTCGTCGCCGGCCACGGTGCCGCCTGCCGCAGACCAGGCCACCGCAGCGCGGTCCGCGCCGGCGGTCGTGCCCGGGTCCGCCGCGGCCGCGGCTCCGACCCCGACCCCGGCCGGCATGCCCGCCGCCACCCAGGCCCGCTCCGGTCCTGATCCGCAGCCCGCGGCCGCCCGTGCCCCGGCGCTGACCCGGCTGGCCGATCTGCCGCCGGCGCTGCGCCAGCGGCTGATGGGCCTGCAGCCAGGGGGCGTGGTCCATGCGGCGACGGCCGCGCAGCGCCTGGTGCTGATCAACGGCCAGGTCTTCCACGAGGGCGAGCAGCCGCAGCCCGGCCTAGTGCTGGAGCAGATCCGGCTGAAGTCGCTGGTGTTCTCGCTCGATGGCTACCGTTTCGAATGGCCGCTGTGAGCGGTCGTCGGGGCCCTCGTCATGAGCGCTCGGCGTGTGCAGGCCCCCGCGGGGCCGTCGCCATCGCCGGCTTCGATCGCGGGCGTTCCGGTTGTGCTGCGTGACTTCCTACAATGCCGCTGCTGTCGGCCCGGCGCCGGCCCGGGTCACGTCGGTGGCCCGGGCCGCCTGCCGTGCCGACCGACCGTTCTCCTCTCGCGCCGGCCGGCGCGGCCTGTCGTCCGCCGGCTGTGTGTTCCGTACCGCTGCCAGGACCCCCGATGAGCGCCACGTCCGCCCACGAGCACGATCTCAGCCACATCACCCCGCGCGACCAGGCCGAGATCCTGGCTCAGGCGCTGCCCTACATCCGCAAGTTCCACGGCAAGACGCTGGTCATCAAGTACGGTGGCAACGCGATGACCGACCCGGTCCTGCAGCAGGACTTCGCCGAGGACATCGTGCTGCTCAAGCTGGTGGGCATGAACCCGGTGGTGGTGCACGGCGGTGGCCCGCAGATCGATGCCGCGCTGGCCAAGATCGGCAAGAAGGGCACCTTCATCCAGGGCATGCGCGTGACCGACGAGGAGACGATGGACGTCGTCGAATGGGTGCTCGGCGGCGAGGTGCAGCAGGACATCGTCGGCCTGATCAACGCGGCCGGCGGCAAGGCCGTGGGCCTGACCGGCCGTGACGGCGCGATGATCCGTGCGCGCAAGCTCAAGATGCTCGACAAGGACGACCCGGCCAAGGAACATGACATCGGTCAGGTCGGCGAGATCGAGTCCATCGATCCCAGCGTGGTCAAGGCGCTGCAGGACGATGCCTTCATTCCGGTCGTCAGCCCGATCGGCTTCGGCGAGCGTGGCGAGAGCTACAACATCAATGCCGACGTCGTCGCCGCCAAGCTGGCCACCGTGCTCGGCGCCGAGAAGCTGCTGATGCTGACCAACATCCGCGGCGTGCTCGACAAGCAGGGCGATCTGCTGGCCGAGCTGACCTCGCGCCGGGTCGACGAGCTGATCGCCGACGGCACCATCAGCGGCGGCATGATCCCCAAGATCGCCGGCGCCATCGACGCGGCCAAGAGCGGCGTCAAGGCCGTGCACATCATCGACGGCCGCGTGCCGCACGCGTTGCTGCTGGAGATCCTGTCGGATCAGGCCTACGGCACGATGATCCGCGGCTGAGGCCGGCATGGCGCGGCCTGTGCCGGCCGGCCGCGGCGCGCCGCGGCTGTGGCTGTTCGACCTCGACAACACGCTGCACGATGCCGGCCGCTGGGCCTTCCCCGAACTGCACGAGGCGATGGGCCGTTATGTGCAGACCCACCTGGCGCTGCCTGCCGAGCAGGCGGGTGCGCTGAGCGAGCGCTACTGGCTGCGCTACGGGGCGACACTGCTGGGTCTGATGCGTCACCACGGCGTGCGTCCGGCCCACTTCCTGCACGAGACCCACCGCCTGCCGGGCCTGGAAGACGAACTGCGGAGCCACCGGCCGGACCTGGCCGCCCTGGCCCGCCTGCGGGGACGCCGCGTGCTGCTGACCAATGCGCCGCGTGACTACGCCATGCGCGTGCTGCAGGCGCTGCGCATGGCCCCGCTGTTCGACGCGGTGATCGCGATCGAGGACATGCGTCTGTTCGGCCAGCTGCGGCCCAAGCCCGATGCGCGCATGCTGCGCGCCTTGCTGGTGCGCCTGGGCTGCGCGCCGCAGGATGCGGTGCTGGTCGAGGACACGCTGGGCCATCTGCGCTCGGCCCGCCGCGTCGGCCTGCGCACCGTCTGGATGCAGCGTTGGCTGCGTCATGCCAGCCCGGGGCCGCGGGCCCGCGGCAACAGCGTGGCGCCACGCTGGCTGGATCAGCGCACGCGCCAGCTGCGCACGCTGACGCGCTTGGGTCGCGGCTGAGTGACCGGCGGACAGAGCTCCTGCGCACGGCGGGTATCCGGGCAGGGCTCATCTGCTGCACGCGATGTCTGCAACAGACCGTCCGCGGCCGTTGGCAGCCGCTCATCACCCCCGCAGGGCGGGGGCCGGCGGCGTGGACCCCTGTGCAAGAATCATTTGCACACGCCGGGAGGACCTGGCATGCCGTCCTCGACTGTTGCAGTCCGCCGATGACCGACCAGCCCATGCAAGACCGTGAGCGGCCCGATGCCGATGCGCCACCGGCCCCACGCGCCCAGGTGCTGCCCCTGCCGGTGCCCCCGCGTACCGAGCCCGACACGCCGGCCGACCGGCGTCGCCCGCGCCCCGGCGAGCGCCGTCTGCAGATCCTGCAGGCGCTGGCCGCCATGCTGGAACAGCCCGGCGCCGAGCGCGTGACCACCGCCGCGCTGGCCGCCCGGCTGCAGGTCAGCGAGGCCGCGCTGTACCGTCATTTCGCCAGCAAGGCGCAGATGTTCGAGGGCCTGATCGAGTTCATCGAGCACAGCGTGTTCTCGCTGGTCAACCAGGTCGCCGAGCGCGAGAGCGCCGGTGCGGTGCAGGCCCAGCGCATCGTCACGCTGGTGCTGCAGTTCGGCGAGAAGAATCCGGGCATGGCCCGCGTGATGGTCGGCGATGCGCTGGTGTTCGAGCACGAGCGCCTGACCGCCCGCATGAACCAGTTCTTCGACCGCCTGGAGTCGCAGTTGCGCGGCAGCCTGCGCGCGGCCGCCGGCGATCAGGGCAGCACCACGCCGACGGTCGAGGCCCAGGCGCTGGCCGCCGGCCTGACCGCGCTCGTCATGGGCCGGCTGCAGCGCTACACCCGCTCGGGCTTCCGCCGCAGCCCGACCGAGCAGCTCGACCTGCTGCTGCCCCGCCTGATGCCTTGAAGCGCTGATGCCTTGAGGCGCTGACGCGCCGAGGCCCGGGCACGGGCGCTGCACGGGCGCTGGCCCGGCGGACAATCCGCCGCAGCCCATGCCGCCGATCTCGTCCTCCGTTCCTGCCGAGCCGGCCGTGCCCGTGCCCTGCGCCACCCCACCAATGCCCGGCGCGCACTGGCACGCGGCCGAGGCCGCTGCCGGCGCTGGTGCCGGCCTGTGGCTGCTGCCCGAGCGTGCGGCCTTCGATCCGGTGCTCGGCCTGCTGCTGGTGGCCGATGCCCATCTGGGCAAGGCCCATGTGTTCCGGCGTCTGGGCGTGCCGGTGCCGGCCGGCACCACCGAGCGTCTGCTGGCGCGGCTCGACGCGGTGCTCACGGCCACCGGCGCGCGCGAACTCGTCTTCCTCGGCGATCTGCTGCACGGCCCGGCGGTGCAGCGCAGCGCCGCGCTGCAGGCCTTCTGCGCCTGGCGGGCGACGCATCCGCAGGTGACGATGACGCTGCTGCGCGGCAACCACGATGCCCGCGCCGGCGATCCGCCACCCGAGGCCGGCCTGCAGCTGGCCGATGCCCCGCTGCGCCGCGGGCCCTGGCGGCTGCTGCACGAGCCAGAGGCACCGTCGGCGCCACCCCTGGCGCCACCCCCGGCGCTGCTGCCACCGGCCACCGCGGACCGCGCGCTGCGCGCCGAGACCGGCTACGCCCTGGCCGGCCACCTCCATCCCGGGCTGTCGCTGGGCGCACGGCGTGGCGACCGGCTGCGCCTGCCGTGCTTCCATTTCGGGCCCGCGGCCGGCGTGCTGCCGGCCTTCGGCGAGTTCACCGGCCTGCACCTGCTGCGCGCCGGCCCGGGCGAGCGCCAGTACGCGGTGCTGCCGCCGCCGCAGGCGGCCGTGCGGCCGGTGCAAACCTCGATGGTGCGGGTCCCCGCGCCACGTTAAGCTCACGTCAATGCGCCTGCTGTTAGCCGAAGACGATGCCATCCTGTCCGATGCCCTGAGCGCCCAGCTCGGCGCCGTCGGCTTCGAGGTCGAACATGCGCCCAACGGCGCGGTGGCCGAGTACCTGCTGCTGCGCCATCCCTTCGATGCCGCGGTGCTCGACATCGGCCTGCCGATGGTCGATGGCCTGTCGGTGCTGCGCAAGGTGCGCGAGACCAAGCCGGCGCTGCCGGTGCTGGTGCTGACCGCGCTCGACGGCCTGGAAGACCGCGTCGCCGGCCTCAACGCCGGCGCCGACGACTACCTGACCAAGCCCTTCGACTTCCCCGAGCTGGAGGCCCGCCTGCGCGCGCTGCTGCGCCGGGTGCGCGCCGCGCCGCAGGCCGCGGCCGTCGTCACGGCCGGTGCCGATGGCCAGCCGCTGCCCGAGCTCGGCCGCCTGGTGTTCGACCGTGACGCCCGCCGCGCCAGCGTCGACGGCCAGCCCATCGAGCTCTCGCCGCGCGAGTGGGACCTGCTGGAGCTGCTGCTGGGCCAGCGCAACCGCGTCGTGCGCAAGGAGCAGATCACCCAGGCCTGGGGCTCCGAGCGCAGCGCCGGCGAGGCCCCGGGCGGCGCCGGCATGATCGAGGTCTACATCCACCGCCTGCGGCGCAAGCTCGAAGGCTCGGGCGTGTCGATCCGCACCGTGCGCGGCCTGGGCTATCTGCTGGAGCCCGATGCGGCGGCCGCCCGCGGCTGAGCCGGGCTCGGGCACCTTGCCCGGCGGCTGGCGGCCACGGCTGCGGGCCCTGCGCAGCGGCCGCTTCGGCGACCTGATCGGCCAGGTCTCGCTGCACCGCCAGCTGCTGCTGTGGCTGCTGCTGCCGCAGCTGGTGCTGTGGGGCGCGGCCGCGGCGGTCACCTACAACGTCGCCGCGCGGTACGCGAACCGCGGCATCGACGCCAGCCTGCTGCAGTCCACGCGCGCGCTGGCGCGCCAGGTCAAGCCGATCGGCAACGGCCTGTTCATCGACTTCCCGCGGGCGGCGCAGGACATCATCGAGGCCGATCCGGTCGACCGCGTCTACTACATGGTCAGCACGCCGCCGGGGCAGTTCATCCTCGGCAGCCGCAAGCTGCCGGCGCCGCCGGACGACGCGCCGGTGCGTCCGGGCGAGCCGCTGTTCTACGACGGCCTGCTCGACGGCCAGCTGCGCGTGCGCATCGCCGCGCTCTACCTGCCGATCGGCGAGCCGGCGCCCGGCGCCGAGGAGGAGGCCCCGCGCGAGCTGATGCTGGTGCAGATCGCCCGCAGCCAGGCCAGCCGGGACGAGCTGGCGCGCAGCATCCTGCTCGACACCGTGCTGCCGCTGTCGGTGCTGATCGTGCTGATGACGATGATCGTCTGGGCCGGCATCCGGGCCGGTCTGGCGCCGCTGGCGCGCTTGCAGCGCCAGGTCGAGGACCGCGCGCCGAACGACCCGACGCCGGTCTCGCTGCACGATGCGCCGCAGGAGGTGCGGGCCCTCGCGCGCGCCCTCAACAGCCTGCTGGCCGCGGTGCACGAGAGCGTGGCCGCCCAGCGCCGCTTCATCAGCCATGCCGCGCACCAGCTGCGCACGCCGCTGGCCGGCCTGAAGAGCCAGACCGAGATCGCGCTGCAGAGCAATGCCGATCCGGCCCTCGACAAGCGGCTGCAGCTGGTGCACCAGAGCGCGGTGCGCAGCGCCCACCTGATCAACCAGCTGATGGCCCTGACCCGGGCCGAGCCCGAGGCCGCCGCCAACCTGCCGCGCAGCCGGGTCGATCTGCAGGCGCTGGTGGTCGATCTGCTGGCCGAGGTGGTGCCGCGGGCGCTGCAGGCCGGCATCGACCTCGGCTTCGATGCCGGAGAGGAGGGCGCGCCCGACGAGGAGGCCGGCGCGCTGGCCGGGGCGGGCGAGGGCGCCGCTGCGGCGCTGCGGCCGGCCGCGCCGCCGTCGGCCGCGCTGCCGTCGGCCGAGCCGGCCCTCGTGCAGGGCAATGCGCTGCTGCTGCGCGAGGCGGTGTCCAACCTGGTCGACAACGCGCTGCGCTATGCCGGGCGCGGCGCCGAGGTGACGGTGCAGCTGGTGCGGCCGCGCGCCGGCTGGCTGCAGCTGCGGGTGCGCGACAGCGGTCCCGGCCTGGCCGCGGCCCAGCTGGAGACGGTGTTCGAGCGCTTCGTGCGCGGGCGCGACGACGGCCAGGGCTGCGGCCTGGGACTGGCCATCGTGCGCGAGATCGCCGAGCGCCACGACGGTCGCGTCTGGCTGGAGCCGGCCGCCCCACGCGGGCTGTGCGCGGTGCTGGAACTGCCGGCCCAGGCGTCGACGATGCCGCCGGGAGCGGGGCCGGCGACGGGCGCGGCGGCCGGCGTCTGAGGCCTGCCGCCGCGGGCCACCGGGCCGCGGGACATCCTGATCGCGTCTGTCCGGGTCGGCTCTCCTGCCGGCGTGGAGGCCGCCGCACGCCTGTCGGGAGCTTTAATTCAGTGTTAATACTGAGTGGATCGGCTGAAGTCTTAACGAATAATTAAATCGCTGCGGTTGAACGACACCGCAGCCGGGGCCGGTGCCCGAGCGCCGGCAGCCCGCAACCGCCCACGTGCCCGACCCATCGAGAAGCCGGGCCGCTCAACTGACGGAGATACCCCCATGACGAATCGCGTCCTCACCCTGAGCCGCCTGGCCGTCGCCGCCGCGCTGGTCACCTCCGGCCTGGCCGCCCAGGCCGGCGAGGTCGAAGTGCTGCACTGGTGGACCAGCGGCGGTGAGGCCAAGGCGGCCTCGGCGCTGAAGGCCACGCTGCAGGCCAAGGGCCACACCTGGAAGGACTTCGCCGTCGCCGGTGGGGGTGGTGATTCGGCCATGACGGTGCTCAAGAGCCGCGTCGTCAGCGGCAACTCGCCGGCCGCCGCCCAGATCAAGGGCCCGGGCCTGCAGGAATGGGCCAAGGAAGGCGTGCTGGCCAACATCGACGGCGTGGCCAAGGCCGAGAAGTGGGACGCGGTGCTGCCCAAGGTGGTCAGCGACGTGATGAAGTACAAGGGCAACTACATCGCCGCGCCGGTCAACGTGCACCGCGTGAACTGGCTGTGGGCCAACCCCGAGGCCTTCAAGAAGGCCGGCGCCAAGGTGCCGACCAACTGGGACGAGTTCTTCGCCGCCGCCGACAAGCTCAAGGCCGCCGGCATCATCCCGGTCGCCCACGGTGGCCAGAACTGGCAGGACTTCACCACCTTCGAGAGCGTGGCGCTCGGCGTCGGCGGTGCCGACTTCTACAAGAAGGCCCTGGTGCAGCTGGACGCCGGCACGATCAACGGCCCGGTGATGCTCAAGGTGCTGGAGACCTTCAAGAAGGTCAAGGGCTACACCGACAAGAACGCCCCGGGCCGTGACTGGAACCTGGCCACCGCGATGGTGATCAAGGGCGAGGCCGGCATGCAGCTGATGGGCGACTGGGCCAAGGGCGAGTTCATCGCCGCCGGCAAGACCCCGGGCAAGGACTTCGTCTGCGTGGCCGCGCCGGGCACCGCCAAGAGCTTCACCTTCAACGTCGACTCGTTCGCGATGTTCAAGCTGAAGAACGAGGCCAACGTGAAGGCCCAGAACGATCTGGCCGCCGCCATCATGGCGCCCGAGTTCCAGGAGACCTTCAACCTGAACAAGGGCTCGATCCCGGTGCGCCTGGGCATGAACCTCGACAAGTTCGACGACTGCGCCAAGCTGTCGGCCAAGGACTTCGTCGACACCGCCAAGGCCAACAGCCTGGTGCCCTCGGTGGCCCACGGCATGGCCGTGCCGCCGGCCGCCGAAGGCGCGATCAAGGACGTCGTGAGCCAGTTCTGGAACACCGACGCCATGAGCGCCAAGGACGCCCAGGTCAAGCTGGCCGCCGCCGCCAAGACCAAGTGATCCCGGGGCCGTGAGGCCCTGGACCGCACCGGCCGCCCTCGTGCGGCCGGCCCGCGTCAGGCCCCGGCCCGACCCCGTCTTCCGACCCTCTTTCGCCGCCGCACCGCCCCGCCAGCGCGGGCTGCGCGCGGGCCCCTGCACGCGCCTGCGACCACGCGCGGCGACGAAAGCGAGCCTCACCCGATGTCCACCACCGCACCTCCCGCCGCCCGCGCGATGCGCACGCCCTGGCTGCCCAAGCTGGTCGTCGCGCCCAGCTTCGCGCTGTCGCTGTTCTTCATCTACGGCCTGATCCTCTGGAACGGCTACCTGTCGCTGTCGGCCTCGCGCCTGCTGCCGAACTACGAGTTCGTCGGCATCGAGCAGTACCTGCTGCTGTGGGAGAGCGAGCGCTTCCGCGTCGCGCTCACCAACATGGCCATCTTCGGCTTCCTGTTCATCGGCGGGGCGCTGGCCGTGGGCCTGCTGCTGGCCGTGCTGCTGGACCAGAAGATCCGTGCCGAGGGCGTGCTGCGCACGGTCTACCTGTACCCGATGGCGATCAGCTTCATCGTCACCGGCACGGCCTGGAAGTGGATCCTCAACCCGGGCCTGGGCCTGGAGCACCTGATGCAGCAGTGGGGCTTCACCGGCTTCACCTTCGACTGGCTGGTCAACCCCGACAAGGCGATCTACTGCGTGGCCATCGCCGGCGTCTGGCAGAGCGCGGGCTTCGTGATGGCGCTGTTCCTGGCCGCGCTGCGCGGCATCGACGACTCGATCATCAAGGCCGCCCAGGTCGATGGCGCCAGCCTGCCGCGCATCTACTGGCGCATCGTGCTGCCCAGCCTGCGGCCGGTGTTCTTCTCGACGCTGATGGTGGTCAGCCACCTGGCGATCAAGAGCTTCGATCTGGTGATGGCGCTGACCAACGGCGGTCCGGGCTTCGCCACCGACCTGCCGGCGACCTTCATGTACACGATGGCCTTCACCCGCGGCCAGATCGGCCAGGGCGCGGCCGCCGCCACCGTGATGCTGATGCTGGTGGCCGCCATCGTCGTGCCCTACCTGTATTCCGAACTGAGGAGCAACAAGAAGTGAACGACCGATTCACCTGGCACCGCCTGCTGCTGTGGGGTGCGCTGATCCTGTTCGCCGCCTGGTTCCTGACGCCGCTGTACGTGATGCTGACCACGTCGCTCAAGGACATGGACCAGGTGCGCGCCGGCAGCCTGCTGTCGCTGCCGACCTCGCCGACGCTCGACGCCTGGCGCAAGGCCTGGTCGAGCGCCTGCACCGGCACCGATTGCGGCGGCCTGCAGCCCTTCTTCTGGAACTCGATCCTGATGGCGGTGCCCGCGGTCATGATCTCCACGCTGATCGGCTCGCTCAACGGCTACGTGCTGAGCAAGTGGAAGTTCAAGGGCAGCGAGCTGATGTTCGCGCTGATGCTGTTCGGCGTGTTCATGCCGATGCAGGTGGTGCTGCTGCCGATGAGCCAGGTGCTGGGCTGGTTCGGCATCGCCAGCTCGCTGACGGGCCTGATCACGGTGCACGTGATCGCCGGCATCCCGAGCACCACGCTGTTCTTCCGCAACTACTACATCGGCCTGCCGGACGAGCTGATCAAGGCGGCGACGCTGGACGGCGCCGGTTTCTGGCAGATCTTCCGCCGCATCGTGCTGCCGCTGTCGGTGCCGATCATGGTGGTCACGCTGATCTGGCAGTTCACCAACATCTGGAACGACTTCCTCTACGGCGTCGTGTTCTCGGGGGCGGACAGCAAGCCGATCACGGTCGGTCTGAACAACCTGGCCAACACCTCCAGCACGGTCAAGGAATACAACGTCGACATGGCCGCCGCGATGATCGCCGCACTGCCGACGCTGTTCGTCTATGTCGTCGCCGGCAAGTACTTCGTCCGAGGCCTGACGGCCGGTGCGGTCAAGGGCTGATCCGGACCCCAGCAGCAAACAACAGGAAAAATCATGGGTGCATTGAACATCCGCAACGTTCGCAAGAGCTACGGCCCGACGGAGATCCTCAAGGGCATCGACATCGAGATCGAGGCCGGCGAGTTCCTGATCCTGGTGGGTCCCTCGGGCTGCGGCAAGAGCACGCTGCTGAGCATGATCGCGGGCCTGGACGTGCCGACCTCGGGCACGATCTCGATCGGCGAGCGCGACGTGACCTATCTGCCGAGCAAGGACCGTGACATCGCGATGGTGTTCCAGAGCTATGCGCTCTATCCGAACATGACGGTCGCGGAGAACATCGCCTTCGGCCTGGAGATGCGCAAGGTGCCCAAGGCCCAGCGTGAGGAGGCGGTGCAGCGCGTGGCCCGCATGCTGCAGATCGGCCATCTGCTGGAGCGCAAGCCCGGTGCGCTGTCGGGCGGCCAGCGTCAGCGGGTGGCGATGGGCCGCGCGCTGGCGCGCGACCCGAAGCTGTTCCTGTTCGACGAGCCGCTGTCGAACCTGGACGCCAAGCTGCGCGTGGAGATGCGCGCCGAGATCAAGCTGCTGCACCAGCGCACGAAGACGACGACGGTCTACGTCACGCACGACCAGGTCGAGGCGATGACGCTGGGCGACCGCATCGCGGTGATGAAGGACGGCGTGGTGCAGCAGTTCGGCACGCCGGACGACATCTACAGCCGGCCGGCGACGAAGTTCGTGGCCGAGTTCATCGGCTCGCCGGCGATGAACATGGTGACGGCGCAGCGCGCCGGTGCCGGTCTGGTGGCGCACGGGGTGGAGCTGGCGCTGGACGACGGTCAGCGTTCGGCGCTGGCGGGTGTGCGCGGCGAGGTGATCTACGGCCTGCGGCCGGAGAACCTGACCTTCGCCGACAGCGGTCTGCCGGGCACGCTGGTGATGATCGAGCCGACGGGTCCGGAGACCTATGTCAGCGTCGACACGGCGGCGGGCCAGATGACGGCGCGGGTGCCGGGCCACTTCCGCCAGCAGGTCGGCGAGCGGGTGCATCTGCAGTGGTCGCCGGTGCATGCGCATCTGTTCGATGCGGCCTCCGAGAAGCGGGTCGGCTGATCGCTGAACTGCGCGCCCGGCGCCGGACCTCGTACGGGGCGAGCGCCGCGTGGGTCGATGGTTGTTTTCTCCTCAGTTCGGGCTGCCTGCGGGCAGCCCTTTTTTCTTCCGGGGCGTTGACGGGCGGGGTTCACGGGGGCGGAGTTTCGGCCCGGTCTGCCCGAGGGCCTGGCCCAGCTGCCGATGGGGCGGGTGCAGGCGGCCTGCGGTGCGGCTGCGGCGGCCTGT